>JBBQBW010000047.1:0-10011 GCA_038318025.1 Burkholderiales bacterium
TCTTCAGCGCCTCCGAGGTGTGGATCAAATCCGAGCGGGCCAATCCCGGCGGCTCCATCAGGGACCGCATCCGCCTTGCGATGATCGAGGATGCCGAGAAGAGCCGGCAAGCTCAAGCCCGGCAGCACGATCGCCAAGGCCAATGAGATCATTCTGGCCGTTCGCCGGAAAGCAACCGCTGCAGCTCGCCGCTGCGCATCAACTTTTCCAGGTCGCTCGCCCCGCCCACCAGCACGCCCTTCACGAACACCATCGGGAAGGTCGGCCACCCGGTCCACATCTTTAGGGCGTTGCGTGGCCGCCATTCGCTCAAGTAGCTGCCGTACGTAAGGTACTTGTAGGGGACGCCGGCGGCATCGAGGAGCTTGCGAGCCTTCTTCGGCACCGGGTTGATGCCCATACCCACGACGACCACGTCGTTGCGGGCAATGGCGTCCTTTACCTCGCCCACGATGCCGGATTGGTGGTTGGCGATCTTGTCGCGGATGGCGGGGTGAATGTGGTCTTCGGGGAGGATGGCGCGGGGCATGGAGGGCTCCGGGATGGCGGACGGTGACAGCCTACGCTGGTGCGGAGCTCCCTGAACGCCTCGGCCGATTGACTGTCCTAGAGATAGCGCATCACGTTCGGAGGAGGCACGGCGATGATCGATCAAAGGCAACTACGGGCGACAGTACTGTGCGGCCTGCTCGGCGTGACGGCATTCGCGATGCAGGCGGCGGAGACCGAAAGGAAGTCCGCCGGCGTGCGGGCCAGCGTGCTGATCGGCAATCCGATCGAGGACTCGCGCGGCTGGCGCCAGGGCATTCTCGACGACCTGCTCGTGGATCCAGCCGATGGCCGCGTCGCGTTCGCCGTGGTCGACGCGGGAAGCCGCTTCGAGACGCCGGTCCGTTCGCTCGCCCTCGCGCTGCCGGACGCGAAGGTTTCCGTGGTCGAAGGCAGCCTGCGCGTGGACATGACGCTGCGCGAGCTCAAGCGGCTACCGTCGCTCGAGGGGGAGCTCGAATCCCTGGATTCGGCCGGGAAGGCGCGGCTCGTCAGCTTGAAAGCGCTGATGAATGCTTCCCTGCTGGCCGCTGCGGGCCGGGACCTCGGCGATGTCGAGGAGGCGGTCGTCGACATCGAGCGCGCGCGCCTCGCCTACGTGATCGTGGACTACGATCCCTCGTGGCAGGCCACGGGCAGGAGGGTGGCCCTCGAGGAGCCGGAAGTGCGCAGCACGAACGGTGGCGGTGGCGATGTGGTCGTCGTCGCGGACGACTCCCGCCTGCGCTCGGCTCCGGAATGGAACGCGGCGGTCGCGGGGCTCCCGAAGGAGTCCCTCTGGCACAAGATGCAGCGGTGGCTGGGGTTGCTCTAGCTGGGGCCAGGAGAAGCCCACGGAGTCCGCGACCTATCCGTACCCGATCCTCATGAGCTATGCCTCGCAGGACGCGGACCTCGTCTACAACATGACCAAGGCGATGGTGGAGGCCTTCGACATGTGCAAGGACGCGGCGCCGGGCATCAAGTGCCGTAGCGAGCCGCGGAAGCGAACTGCCGGAAGGCCGCAAGCGCGCTGTAGCAGGCGAGCATCGCGGTCTTGGGGTTGTCGGGCGAGGGCACGCTCTCGAACCGCAGGTCGATGGTGCCGGTCGGGCCCTTGATGCGGATGTAGTGGGTATTGAATCGCAACGCCGGGTCGGCCACCACCTTGAGTCGCGTGCGGTCGAAGCCGATGCCGGCGAGCGCCAGCACCGCGGCGATGTTCACGTTGGCGGGGAAATGCGGCACGCCTTCGCGAGCGCTGCCTTCGAACAACGTGGTCGCACCGTCGAGCCGGTCCAGGTCGACGCAGAGCTTCTCGACGTAGTCGATGCCCTTCCACGCCGCCGGCGGCTTGGTGACCGCGATGCTCACCTCGTCGGCGCCGGCCTCGCACGCGGCCTTCAGTGCATCCAGGCCGCCGATGCCGCCCGAGGGCACGTAGAGCATCGCGCCATGGGCCTTCGCCGCGCGCTCGAGCCGCTCGCGCACCGCGTCGTCGGACAAAGCGCCGCCGGACAGCACGATGAGGGAGATGCCGCCCGCGAGCAACTTCTCGCCGTGCTCGCGCACCGCCTCGTGGGAGGCGGCCTCCACCACCACGTCGGGACGCGCGGCGAGCAGCGCCTCGGTGCCGACGACATAGTCCACGCCGTATTCCGCCGCGAGCGCCTTGCCGCGCGAGGCGGGCCCGCGGCCCGCGACCGCCACGACCCGCGCCTCGCCCAGGCGCCCCTGCTGCACGTGCTCGAGGAAGAGCCGCGCGATGGTGCCGCCGCCCAGGAGTCCAAGGCGCATTTCGAATCCTTTCATTGAGTGTCGCTACACCTCAGTCTAATATGGCCCGATCCCCACCCTCAGGAGACCCCCGTGAATCGCGCCCCCGCCATTCTCGCAGCTGCCGTTCTCGCCACCTCCGCCAGCGCCCTCGCGGCGTATCCCGAGCGCCCCGTCAAGCTGATCGTGCCGTGGGCCGCGGGCGGCGATACCGACGTGATCTATCGTGCCTTCGCCCCGCACCTGCAGAAGCACCTGGGCGGCACCGTGGTCATCGCCAACGTGGGCGGCGCCTCGGGCACCAAGGGCGCACGCGAGGCGAAGGACGCGCCCGCGGACGGCTACACCATCTTCGCGGTGCACGATTCGCTCCACTCAACCTACTACACGGGCGTGGCCGACGTGAAGTGGAACGACTTCGAGCCGCTGTGCCTGGTCGCCTCGACGCCGTCCATCGTCACCGCGAGCCCCAAGTCGCCCTGGACGGACATGAAGGCGATGATCGCCGACGCGAAGAAGCGCCCCGGTCAGGTCACCGTGGGTGCGACGCTGGGCTCCACCAGCCACTTCTTTCCGGCGCTGGTGGAGAAGGCGGTGGGGGCCAAGTTCAAGTACGTCTCCTACGAAGGCACCGCGCCGCGCATGAACGCGCTGATGGGCAGCCACGTCGACCTCGCCGAGTCGAACCTCACGCAGAAGGGCAAGGTCGACGCGGGGCAGATGAAGTTCCTCGCCATCGCCACCGACAAGCGCGCCCCCGAGATGCCCGACCTGCCGACGCTCAAGGAGCTGGGCATCGACGTGACCTACGCCGTCAACCGCGGGCTGCTGGTCAACAAGGCAACGCCGCAGGACGTCGTGAAGAAGCTCGCCTCGGCATGCGGCGCGGCCGCGAAGGAGCCTGCCTTCGCCGAGGCGATGGCGAAACAGGGCACCCTGGTCAACTACAAGGCGCCCTCCGACTACACCCAGTTCCTGCTTTCCAACGACACCATCAACCGGGACCTCGCCAAGGATCTCGGCATGCTGAAGCGCTGATCCGCGGCCGGCCGCGATGGGCCGCGACGGCTTCACGGGGCTCGCCGTCCTCGCGGCGAGCCTCGTGCTTTTGTGGGGCACCCTGGGCCTGGAGCGCCATCCGATGGTGCCCGTGGGCCCGGCGTTCTATCCGCAGATCGTGCTGGGCATCACGGCGCTGATGGCGCTGGCGCTGGTCGTCGCCGATGTCGTGCTGCATCGCCGCGGGCGCGAAGCGGCGCCTCGCGCGGAGCGCCCGCGCTACGGCCTCGTGGTGCTCGCCTTCGCCGTCTTCGGCGCCTACGTCGTGGCGCTGCCCTTCGTCGGCTTCCGCATCGCGACCTTCGCCTTCGTCGCCGCGATGCAGGCGGCCCTCGATCCGCCGAAGGATGCGCGGCGCTGGCTGCGGGTGGGCGTGGTGGCGCTCGTCACCGCCGGCGCGGTCTACGTCGTCTTCGAGCGATACCTGCACGTGCTGTTGCCGCGCGGCCTCTGGACGGGGTTCTAGATGTTCGAGCTGCTCGGGGCGGGCCTCGCCAACGTGGTGCAGCTCAAGTACCTCGTGCCGCTGGTGCTGGGCACGCTCGTCGGGGTGATCGGCGGCGCGCTGCCGGGCGTGACCGTCACCATGACGATCATCATCGTGCTGCCGTTCACCTTCGGCCTCGACCCGCTGCAGGGGCTCTCGGCGATGGTGGGCGTCTACGTCGGCGGCTCCGCGGGCGGGCTCATGACGGCGTGCCTGCTGGGGCTGCCGGGCACGCCCTCGGCCGTCGCGACCACGTTCGACGGCTTCCCGATGGCGCGAAAGGGCCAACCCGGCCGGGCGCTGTGGCTCGGCATCTGGTCGTCGTTCTTCGGCGGGCTCATCGGTGGCATCTTCCTCATCGCCACCACCGGCCCGCTCGCGACTTTCGCGCTGGCCTTCGGCCCGTGGGAATTCTTCTCGCTCTTCGTGCTGGCGCTGTCGATGGTGGCCGGGCTGGTCGAGGCCTCGCTGCTGAAGGGATTGCTCGCCGGGATTCTGGGGCTCGTCGTCACCGTGATCGGCAACGATCCCGTGATGGGCTCGGAGCGGCTCACCTTCGGCATCGGGTTCCTGTCGGGCGGCATCGAGTTCCTGCCGGTGCTGATCGGCGTCTTCGCCTTCGCGCAGATCATGGGCGACGTGGAGAAGATGCGCGGCGCGCGCAAGGCCGCCGAAGCGGTGAGCGCCGCGGCGAGCCTCGCGGTGTCGCACGTGAAGGTGCTGGCCGAGATCGTGAAGCGCCCGATCCTGCTGCTGTGGTCCTCGTTGATCGGGGTCTGGATCGGCGTGCTGCCGGCCATCGGCGGAAGCGCCGCCAACATGATGGCCTACGACCAGGCGAAGAAATTCTCCAGGCGCCCGGACGAGTTCGGCAGCGGCATTCCGGAAGGCATCATCGCCTCCGAGTCGGCCAACAACGCCAACGTCGGCGGCTCGCTCGTGACCATCATGGCCTTCGGCATCCCGGGGGATGCCGTGACCGCGGTGATGCTGGGCGCGCTCACCATCCACGGCATCCAGTCGGGGCCGCTGTTCATTTCCCAGCAGGCCACGCTCGCCTACGGCATCTTCGCCGCCTACCTGCTGGCCCACGTGATCATGGTGATCGTGATGGCGCTGAGCGCGCGCTGGGCTCTGCGCATGGTGAGCGTGCCCAAGGCGATCCTCTTCCCGGTGGTGCTGGTGCTGTGCGTGGTGGGCGCCTACGCGCTCAACAACACCATGGCCAACGTCTACGTGCTGCTCGTTTTCGGCGTGCTGGGCTACGCGATGGTGAAGGTGGGCCTGCCCCTGGCGCCTTTCATCCTCGGCGTGATCCTCGGCGACCAGATCGAGATCAACCTGGTGCGCTCGATCATGAGCGATTCGAACCCGTGGCTGTTCGTGACGCGGCCGATCTCGGGGCTGCTGCTGGCCGCTTCGGTGGCGAGCGTGGTGTTCGCGCTCTGGCAGCATCGGGGGGCGGCGCGGAGGAAGACGGCAGGGGAGAAGGTGGGGGAGGCGGATCTCTGAAGCGCAGGGATGCTTCCCTGCTGGCCGCTTCGGGCCGCAACCTCGGCGATGTCGAGAAGGCGGTCGTCGACATCGAGCGCGCGCCTCGCCTGCGTGATCGTGGACTTCGATCCTTCGTGGCAGGCCGAGGGGCTCCCGAAGGAGTCCCTCTGGCACGAGATCCAGCGGTGGCCGGGTTCTTCACGTTGCCTCCGCCCAGCACCACGTCGTCGGGCAACAACGCGAGGCGGAATCCTTCCGTGCAGCGCCATCCCCGGGTGATCTTCAGCACACCCTCGACCATCTCGTCCGGGGTCATCCGCGCTCCCGACTTGAACTTGCGTGGGGTCTTGCGGCCCGTGCAAAGGCACTTCACGTACGAACCGCCGACATCGACGACAAGTATCTTCATGTGCCTCGCGCCCCGCTCGTCATCGCGTGTGGGTGACCGCGGCGGGACGCTCGCCTTGCTCGCCGGATTCCCGCGCCTCGTGGGCGGGCAGGGACAACAACCGCGCGGTGTTGACGAGCGCCATGTGCGTCAGGGCCTGCGGAAAGTTTCCGAGCATGCGTCGTCCGCGCGGGTCGTATTCTTCCGAGAGCAGCCCGAGGTCATTGCGCAGCGCCAGCAATCGCTCGAACAGCGCTTCGGCTTCAGGCCGGCGCCCGATCAACGCGAGGTTGTCGGCAAACCAGAACGAGCACGGCAGGAAGGCGCCTTCTCCGGGCGGCAGGCCATCCAGGTCGGGTGTCGTCAAGTAGCGCTGCACCAGGCCGTCCACCACGAGATCGCGCTCGATCGCGGCGAGCGTGCCGCCCACGCGGGCATCGTCGGGGGGAAGGAAGCCGACAAGCGGAATCAGCAGCAGGCTCGCGTCCACCTGCGAATCGCCGTACGACTGCACGAACGAGTTGCGTTGCGGGTCGAACCCCGCCTTGCAGACCTGCGCGTGGATCGCCTCGCGCACGCGGCGCCAACGTTCGACCGGGCCATCGAGCCCGAAACGCTCCGCGTCCTTCACCGCGCGGTCGAACGCCACCCACGCCATCACTTTCGAGTGGGTGAAGTGGCGCCTGGGACCACGTATCTCCCAGATGCCTTCGTCCGGCTTCTCCCAGCTCGCCTCGAGGAACTCGAGCAAGGCCAGCTGTATTCTCCAGCCCTGCGGTTGCGGAGCCAGCCCGGCGCCCCGCGCCAGGTGCAGCGTGTCCATGACCTCGCCATAGACGTCGAGCTGGAACTGGGTCGAGGCGGCGTTGCCCACGCGAACCGGGGCCGCGCCGCCGTAGCCCGGCAGCCAGCCGAGCTCGATTTCATCCAGGCGCCGCTCGCCGCGAACTCCGTAAATGATCTGCAGGTCTTCGGGGCTTCCCGCGGCGGCGCGCAGCAGCCATTCCCGCCAGTCCACCGCCTCTTGCCGGTAACCGGCGGCGAGCAACGCATTCAGCGTGAACGTGGCGTCGCGCAGCCAGCAATACCGGTAGTCCCAGTTGCGCACGCCGCCTGGATGCTCCGGCAGTGAAGTGGTGGGTGCCGCGACGATTCCCCCGGTGGGCCCGTAGGTGAGTGCCTTCAGCGTGATCAGCGAGCGCGCCACGGCTTCGCGCCAGCGTCCCCGGTAGGTGGAGCGATCGGACCACTCGCGCCAGCCGCGATCGGTGGCCTCCAGCGCCTGCTCCGCGTCGCAGGCCGGCGGGGCCGCCTCGTGGGAGGGGTGGTAGTTGAGCACGAACGGAACGCGCTGCCCTTCGCCGATGTCGAACTCTGCCACGGTCTTCAGGTTCTCCCCGTGGGTCGGCACGCTGGTGCGCAGCTCCAGGGTGTCGGGCCCGGCCGTCGCGAGCAGCGAACGATCGACCTGGCGCACCCAGGGAACGACGGACCCGTAGTCGAAGCGGATGACGAGCACCATGCGCATCGCCACCCGGCCGCGCAAGCCCTCGACGATGCGCACGATGTCGCGCCGCTCAATGGAAAGGGGCATGCAGTCGATCACCCGCACCGCGCCCTCGGCCGTCTCGAAGTCGGTTTCCAGGACCATCGTGCCCTCGCGGTATCGCCGCTGCGTGCTCAGCACGGTGCCGGCCGGCGCGATCCGCCAGCGCCCATGCCGGTCCTCGCCGAGGAGTGCCGCGAAGCATGCGCCCGAGTCGAAGCTGGGAAAGCACGCCCAGTCGATGGAGCCGTCGCGGCCCACGAGCGCCGCGGTATGGCAATCACCGATGAAGGCGTAGTCTTCGATGGCGAGCGGCATGGCTCATGCGGGGTGGTTCCAGCAGATTATGATTGATATGCATGCGGCGCGTATGGTGATTCACGGCTCTCACGGCGGAGGTGCACATTGCAGCTCGAAATGATCGGTTTGGGTCGAACGGGCGCGAGCATGGTACGGCATGAGCTCGGCGGCCATGTCGAGAAGGCCGCGTAGGCTCGACATGGGCGCTCCTGCTCGGGCGAACCAGGCCGCGCCGCGCTCCGACGCGCTCGTGATCTTCGGCTTCACCGGCGACCTCGCGCGCAAGAAGATCTTTCCGGCGCTCTACGCGATGGTCAGGAAGGGCACGCTCGCGGGGCCGATCATCGGCGTCGCATCGTCCAGGTGGAGCGCGGAGCAGTTGCACCGGCGCGTTCGCGACAGCGTGGAAGAAGCGGGGCAAGTCGACGACAAACCCGCGCTCGATCGCCTGATCGGCATGCTGCGCTACGTGAGCGGCGACTACAACGACCCGGAGACCTTCAGGGCATTGAAGGTGGCACTCGGCGATGCGAAGCGCCCGGCGCTCTACCTGGCGATTCCGCCGTCGCTGTTCGGCACGGTGATCCAGAGCCTGGGCACCGCGGGGCTGGCGGAGGATGCGCGCGTTGTCGTGGAGAAGCCGTTCGGCCGCGATCTGGCCTCGGCGATCGAGCTCGACACGATCGCGCGATCGGTGTTCCCGGAATCGTCGATCTTCCGCATCGACCACTTTCTCGGGAAGGAGGCGATCATGAACATCCTCTATTTCCGTTTCGCGAACTCCTTTCTCGAGCCCATCTGGAACCGTGGCCACGTAGCGAGCGTCCAGGTGACCCTGGCCGAGAGCTTCGGCATCGGCGAGCGCGGCGGCTTCTACGAGAGCGCCGGGTGCCTGCGCGACGTGATCGAGAATCACCTGTTCCAGATCGTCGCTCTGCTCGCGATGGAGCCACCCGCCTATCAGAGCTTCGAGGCGGTGCACGGTGCCAAGGCGGCGGTCTTTCACGCGATGCGCGCCCTCGCCCCGGGCGATGTCGTGCGTGGGCAGTACGCCGGCTACCGCAGCGAGAAGGGCGTCGCGCCCGACTCCGATGTCGAGACCTTCTGCGCGCTGCGCCTCTACATCGACTCGTGGCGCTGGGCGGGCGTGCCATGGTACCTGCGCTCGGGCAAGTGCCTGCCCAACACGGCGCTCGAAGTGCTGGTGCAATTGCAGCCTCCGCCCCAGGGCTTGTTCGATGACGCGATCCCCGTGGCGGGCCGCGCCAACTATGTGCGGTTCAAGCTGCAGCCGGCATCGGCAATCGCGCTCGCCGCCCGCATCAAGCGTCCAGGCAAAGGATTCGTCGGCGACCAACGCGAGCTCTACCTGTGCGAGGAGGCATACCAGGAGGATTCGACCTACGAGCGGCTGCTCGGCGATGCGATGGCGGGGGACGGGGCGCTGTTCACGAGCCAGGATGCGGTCGAGGCGGCCTGGGCCGTGGTCGACCCGGTTCTGGCGAACCATCACGCCGCGCTGCCGTATCAGCCGGGAACGTGGGGGCCGAAAGCCGCCGACGAGCTCATCGCCGGCGACGGCGGGTGGCACAACCCCGTGACCGAACCGGAGTGTGGCTGATGAATCCCAACACGCGCAGGCTTCACGAGCTGGGCCAGAGCCTCTGGCTCGACAACATCAGCCGGGAAATGCTGGAGGACGGCACGCTGGCGCGCTACATATCGGAGCTCTCCGTGACCGGGCTCACGTCGAATCCGTCGATCTTCGAAAAGGCGATCAACGGCGGTCCCCGGTACGACGCGGCGATCGGCGATCTCGCGCGCAAGGGCGTATCCGGCGAGGATCTCTTTTTCGCGCTCGCGCTGGAGGATCTGAGGCGGGCGGCTGACCTCTTTGGGCCGGCGCACGAAGCAAGCGGTGGCATCGACGGCTGGGTGTCGCTCGAGGTATCGCCGCTCCTCGCCGACGATACCGCGAGGACGATCCAGGCGGCGGCGCGGCTGCATGCGGCGGGGGCGCGGCGCAACCTCTTCATCAAGATTCCCGGGACCCCGGCGGGAATTCCGGCGATCGAGGAATCGATTTTCGCCGGGGTGCCGATCAACGTGACGCTGCTCTTTTCGCGCGAGCACTATCTGGCCGCCGCCACGGCCTACCTGCGCGGAATCGAGCGGCGCATTGCCGCCGGGCTCGACCCGAAGGTCGACTCCGTGGCATCGCTTTTCGTCAGCCGCTGGGATGTTGCCGTCAAGGACAAGGTAACGCCTGCGCTTCGCAATCGTCTCGGCATTGCCATCGCCAAGCGCACCTATAAAGCGTATCGCGAACTGCTTGCCTCACCCCGCTGGCGCAAACTGGCTGACGCCGGCGCGAGGCCGCAACGCCTGCTTTGGGCCAGCACGGGCACCAAGGATCCGGACGCCTCGGATACG
>JBBQBW010000048.1:0-9946 GCA_038318025.1 Burkholderiales bacterium
CACCTTGGCCATGTCCCTGGAAGGCATACGCGATTTTTCCATTATTGCCACCGCGCCGCAGCGCCGCCTGTCCATCAAGACCTTTGTGGCGCGCTGGTCGGACTCGGTAATACGCGAAGCGGTATTACGTGAGTTCAAGCGCGGCGGCCAGGCCTACTACCTCTACAACGAGGTCGAGACGATCGAGAACCGCAAGGCGGAGCTGGAGGCGCTGCTGCCGGAGGCGCGCATCGCGGTGGCCCACGGCCAGATGCGCGAGCGCGAGCTGGAAGGCGTGATGCGCGACTTCTACCACCAGCGTTCCAACGTGCTGCTGTGCTCCACCATTATCGAGACCGGCATCGACGTGCCGAGCGCCAACACCATCCTGATCCACCGCGCCGACAAGTTCGGCCTCGCGCAACTGCACCAGCTGCGCGGCCGCGTCGGCCGCTCGCACCACCAGGCGTATGCGTACCTGCTGACACCCCCCGAAGAAGCGCTCTCGGCCACCGCCAGGAAGCGCCTCGAGGCGATCCAGATGATGGAAGACCTGGGCGCCGGCTTCTACCTCGCGATGCACGACCTCGAGATCCGCGGCGCGGGCGAGGTGCTGGGCGACTCCCAGTCGGGGGGCATCCACGACGTGGGGTTCGCCCTCTACACCGAGATGCTCGAGCACGCGGTGAAGTCGCTCAAGGCGGGCAAGGAGCCGGACCTCGCCAGCCCGCTGTCGGTCGCGACCGAGGTGAACCTCCACGCACCCGCCCTGCTGCCCGAGTCCTATTGCGGCGACGTGCACGAGCGCCTGGTGATCTACAAGCGACTCGCCAACTGCGCCAACGACGAGGAGCTGGAGCGCCTCACCGAAGAGCTGGTGGACCGCTTCGGGCCGCTGCCGGAGCCCACGCGCGTGCTGCTGGAGTGCCACCGCCTGCGCGTGCAGGGCGCTCCCCTGGGGGTGGCAAAGATCGACGCGTCGAGCTCCTCCATCGTGGTGCAGTTCGTTCCCGAGCCGCCGGTGGAGCCGCGCAAGATCCTGGCGCTGGTGCAGTCCTCCCGCATCTATCGCCTGCCCGGCCCCGACCGCGTGAGGATCGAGATGAAGCACGACGACCTCAAGCTGCGCGCCAACGAAGTGCGCCAGTTCCTGAAACGGCTGGCGTGATGCCCGGGGAGGACCGATGAACCTCGTGATCCAGGGTGAGGATGTCGCAACGCCGGACCTGAAGGCGCTGCACGCCATCGCGCGCGGCACCGCGATCGAGCGCATCGGCGACGGCGCCTTCCGCATCACCGCCGCCGATCCGGCCACGCGCGGCGCCGTGGCGGCCCACTGCGCCGCGGCCCATCTCGATTTCGGTTTCGTCGCGCCCGGCAGCCGGCTCGGCGACTTCGGGCTCCTCGCGATGGACATGGACTCGACGCTGATCTCGATCGAGTGCATCGACGAGATCGCCGACTTCGCCGGCCGCAAGGCCGAGGTGGCGGCGGTGACCGAGAGTGCCATGCGCGGCGAGATCGACTGGCCCGAGAGCCTCAAGCGGCGCGTGGCGGCCCTGGCGGGCCTCGAGGAGTCGGCGCTCGGGCGGGTTTACTCCGAGCGCCTGCGCCTCAACCCGGGCGCCGAGCGCCTCATCGTCGCGGCGCGCCGCGCGGGCCTGAAGACGCTGCTGGTCTCGGGCGGTTTCACCTACTTCACCGATCGCATGCGCGAGCGCCTCGCGCTCGACTACGCGTACTCGAACGTGCTGGTGGTGGAAGGCGGCAAGCTCGCCGGCACCACCACCGGGGCGCTGGTGGACGCGCAAGGCAAGGCCGCGCACGTGGCGCGGCTCAAGCGCGAGCTGGGCCTCGCGTCGGTACGGGTGCTCGCCATCGGCGACGGCGCCAACGACCTGCCGATGATGGCCGAGGCCGGCACCAGCATCGCGTACCACGCCAAGCCGGTGGTGAAGGAGCGCGCCACGCTCGCCCTCGACCACGTCGGGCTGGAAGGCGTGCTGGCGCTCTTCCCGGAGCGTTGAGGCGCGGCTACTTGCGCAGCACCACCAGCGCTCCGTGCCGATGGCGGCGCGCGAGCGCAAGCCAGCCGAGCAGCAGCCACGCGCGAACATCGCCCCACCACCCTCCGGCGCCGGGACGGTGGTGCGCCGCCAGGAGCGTGCGTGGCGAGGCGTAGGTCGACGCGCAACGGAAGCCGGCCTCCGCACCGAGTTCCCGCACCCGGGCGGGCGGCATGTCGCGCTCGGTCACGCCAAAGGCCGCCATGGCGGCGAGCGCGTCCGGCGAGCGCGAGTGGCCATGGCCGGGCTCGATCGTGACCAGGACGCCGCCGGGACGCAGCGCCCTCCAGGCGCCGCCATCGCGGACTGCGGCTCGACGGCGTGGTGCAGCGAATCGTAGAAGACGGCCGCGTCGAACTCGTCCGCGAACGCGAGGCCCTCGTAGTCGCCGACGACGAAGCTCACGTTCGCGAGGCCCGCGGCCTCGCGGTTGCGCTGTGCGAGCGCGATCAAGTCCGGGGCGATGTCCTGTCCGACCACCTCGTAGCCGCGCCGGCCGAGCAGGACGCTGGTCCAGCCGCTGCCGCAGCCGAGGTCGAGGATGCGGGCGGGCGGCGGCGGAAGGAACGACAGGATGCCGCTCATGTCTGCGAGTAGGGGGCCGCAGCCGGTGTCGGTAAAGGGTTTGCCCTCGGCGTGGGTGGTGCCTTCGGCTCCGGCCCGGGCCAGGTACTCGATCTCGCCCTGCTTTGCCACCGGGCGGCGCGGCCGCGGCTAGGCCGGTCGCGTGGGTGGTGTCACGGCGCGCGCGGCCGAATCCGGCTCGTCGTCGCCCTTGGGCACCGGAAGGGGAAAGTAGACGTAGGCCGGTTGCGCCACGGCCGCTTCGGAGCGCTCGCGCAGGACGTCCAGCTCCTGGGGGCGATCCCACCAGGTCGCGCGGTTCTTGCGCTGCTGCTCCTCGATCTGCGGGTTTTTGGCCTTCAGGTCGCGCAGGAAGCGGGTGATCTCGGATTCGTACATGGCTCCCACACAAGCAATTGATTCACTGGAATATTACCGGATAATGGCCCGTCGATGCGTCTTACCTATCCGCGCTCCTTCCTGTCGCTGCTGCTGATCGGGTTCACGATCGTGGCTGCCCCCCTGCTGTTCGCGCTGTTCTCGAACGCCGTGGCCTTCGAGCGCCTGGCGGAGCTGTCGGAGCGCGCGGTGCACTCGGCGGTGAAGGTAACGCAGGCAAGCCGCTCGCTGGCGGGGGCCGTCACCTCGCTCGAGCGCTCGGCCCGTCAGTACGCGGTGGCGGGGGATGCCAAGTTCCTGGAGGCGTACAACGCGAACCGCCGCACCTTCGAGGGAGTGATGCGGCAACTGCAGGTGATGGCGCTCTCCGACGGCCAGCGCGCGGAGTTCGAGGCGATCCAGCGCGACGAGGCCGCGATCCACCAGTTCATCACCGCCACCGGCCCCACTCCGCAACTCGCCAACCGGCTCGCGCGCGACTTCGCTCAGCTCGCCGAACGCTCCTACTCCCTCGTGTCGCTGGGCGACCAGGTGATCGACGAGGGGATCGAACAGCTGCGCACCCAGGCGGTCAAAAGTCGCAACAGCGTCTTCTGGCTGATGATCGCCCTCATCCCCACCGCCATCCTCCTCATCGCCTCCTTCACCTTCCTCATCGCGCGCCCCATCAGCCAGGTCTCGGAAGGCATCCGCGGGCTGGGGGAGGGGCAATTCGCGAAGCCCATCCACATCGAGGGCCCGGGGGACATGGTGCGGCTGGGCGAACAGCTCGACTGGCTGCGCGAGCGGCTGGTCACGCTGGAGGCGCAGAAGACGCGCTTCCTGCAGCACATGTCCCACGAGTTGAAGACCCCGCTCACGGCGCTGCGCGAGGGCTCGGACCTGCTGTCCTCCGGCGTCGTGGGCAACCTGAACGCCGAGCAGCACGAGATCGCCCAGATCCTGCGCGCCAACTCGATCGAGCTGCGCAAGCTGATCGAGGGCCTGCTCAACTACAGCGCCGTGCACGCGCAGGCCTCGTACCTCGACCCGAAGATCGTGCAGCTGCGCGACGTCGTGAAGCGCGTGGTGAACGACCGCAAGCTCGCGATCGTCGCGAAGAACCTGCGCGTGGACCTCAACTGCGAGATCGTGACCGCCTACTGCGACGAGGAGAAGATCCGCATCGTGCTCGACAACCTGCTATCCAACGCGGTCAAGTACTCGCCCGACAAGGGCGCCATCCACTTGAAGCTCTACAAGGAGCACGCCGACGCGGTCCTCGAGGTGATCGACGAAGGCCCCGGCATCCCCGCAGCCGAGCGCGGGAAGGTGTTCGAGGCGTTCTATCGCGACGCCAACGCTCCGCCGGCGGCGATCAAGGGGTCGGGCCTCGGCCTCTCGATCGTGAAGGAATACATCCAGCTGCACCACGGCGTGGTCGAGGTGCTCGACGGGCCCGGCGCCCACTTCCGCGTGCGCATCCCGCGCAAGAAGGCCGGCGATACCACCATGGAAGCGGCGTGAGGCGCCTGGCCGCCGTTGTGGCCCTCCTCGCGGCGTGCGGCTGCACGATGCTCGAGCGGGGGGTGCCGGTGCTCGTTCCCCCGGGCGCCGCGGCGCCCCCCGCCGAGGAAGCGACCGGCGAGCTGGTGGCCTACCTCGCGCGCCTGCGCGGGCTCAGCGACGCCGGCGTGGCAGCGGAGGTGGCCCGGACGAGGCGCGAGGCGGCGCTCTATGCTTCGGACCTCGCCCGGGTCAAGTTAGCCCTGGCGCTCTCCCTGTCCGCCCAGGCCGACGACGCGGACATCCTCTCCTGGGTCGATCCGGTCGTTAAACGGGAAAATGGCGACGCCGGCGTCCGGGCAATGGCAAGCTTCTTGCACGCAATCGTGCAGGAACGCCGCCGGCTGCGGGAGAATGCCTCCACCGCCGCGGCGCGCCTGCGCGACGAGCGACGTGCCCACGAGGCGCAGAAGCAGCGCGCCGAAACCCTACAGGAGCGCGCCGCCCAGCTGCAGCAGAAGCTGGACGCGCTCACCGAGCTCGAAAAGAGCCTCTCCGACCGCCAGATTCCGAGCCGCTAATGTCCAAACAGGGAAAAGCATCACTATTACTCGTCGACGACGATCCGGACCTCCTCCGGCTCCTCGCCATCCGCCTCAAGGCCAACGGTTACGGCGTGACCGCGGTGGAAAGCGGCCAGCGCGCGCTGGCCTCGATCGCCGCCTCCCGGCCCGATCTCGTCCTCACCGACCTGCGCATGGACGGCATGGATGGCATGGCGCTCTTCCAGGAGATCCAGGCGAGCTACCCCGGCCTGCCGGTCATCATCCTCACCGCCCACGGCACCATCCCCGACGCGATCAACGCGGTGAAGAAAGGCGTCTTCGGCTACCTCACCAAGCCCTACGATGCCGACGAGCTGCTCTACCAGATCCAGCGCGCCTTGACGCTCCACGGCGGCTCCAGCTCGATGCAGGCCGGCGTGGGGCAGATCTGGCGCGAGGACATCGTGACGCGCTCGTCCCTCATGGAGGACCTGCTCGCCAAGGCGCAGCGCGTCGCGGCCGGGGACGCGAGCGTGCTGATCCAGGGCGAGAGCGGCAGCGGCAAGGAGCTGCTCGCGCGCGCCATCCATCGCGCCAGCCCGCGCGCGGCGCAACCGTTCGTCGCCATCAACTGCGGCGCGATCCCGGAAACCCTGCTGGAGAGCGAGCTCTTCGGCCACACCAAGGGGTCGTTCACCGGCGCCATCGCCGACCAGCGCGGCCTCTTCATCGCCGCCGACAAGGGGACGCTGTTCCTCGACGAGATCGGCGACATGCCGCTGGCACTCCAGGTGAAGCTGCTGCGCGTGATCGAGACCCGCGAGGTGCGCCCCATCGGCGCCACGCGCTCGGTCCCCTTCGACGTGCGCATCATCTCCGCCACCCACCGCGACCTCGCCAAGGAGAAGGACGCCGGCACCTTCCGCGAGGACCTCTACTACCGCCTGAACGTGGTGACGCTGCGCCTGCCGGCGCTGGACGAGCGGCCCGAGGACATCGCGCTCCTCGCCGACACCTTCCTCACTCGCCTGGCGCCGCGCTACGGGCGCGACCAGGCGGCGTTCTCGCCCGAGGCGCTGGAGCTGCTGGTGAAGGCGAAATGGCCTGGCAACGTGCGCCAGCTCTTCAACGTGGTCGAGCAATCGATCGCGCTCTGCCCCACGGAGATCATCCCGCAGACCTTCGTCGAGCAGGCCATACAAGTGGAGATGCACGAGATGACGTCGTTCGAGGATGCGAGGAAGCGCTTCGAGCGCGACTACCTCACGCGCATCCTCAAGCTCACCCATGGCAGCGTCACGCAGGCGGCCAAGCTCGCGCGCCGCAACCGCACCGAGTTCTACAAGCTGCTGCAACGCCACGGCATCGAGGCGGCGATCTTCAAGACCGAGGCCAAGTAACGGTGTAGCGTGGCAGTGGTACGGGTCGGCAACGCCTGTAGCGCTGACGCTACTCGGTGTAGCTGTCGCTCCACAACGACATGAAAATTTCGCGTAAAATCATGGAGTTGTAACACCCACCGAAATACCCTGTCGCTGCCCAGCGACGTGGCGGCTGCAGGGATCCCAGCCGTGACTCGGCGGTGAAAGCTCAAGTGGTTGAGGACAAAGGAATAACAGGAGTTGGCATCGCCCTTGCTCATAGGTGGGCGAGTGCCCTTCCGGGGGCATCGCCTCCTGACCGGGGCGCCAGCGCGAAAGGCCCATCCCGCCGATCGCGAGGGTCAACCCTCCTGTTTTAAAGAGTGCGCCTTGTGGGGCAGCGAAAGCTGCCCCGTTTTTTTGTGCGCCGCCCTCACGTACAGTAGCGTCCACCGCCTCCGGAGGACGCCATGAAGACAACGAAACTCATCCTCGCCGCGTGTTTGGCCACCGCCATCGACGCCGCCGCCGCGACGTTCCAGGCCGCGCCTGCGAAGTATCGGGACGCGGACATGGTGTTCGTCATCGTCGGCAACGACTTCTTCAGCCAGTCGAGCGAGCGCAGGAACCGCCAGTTCGCGTCGCTGCGCGCCTGCGCGAAGGCGGCCAACCTCGACGGGGACGTCGTGGTGGTGACTAACATGCGCGGCAAGATCCAGTACTTCGCCGACGCGCGTTATACCCAGTTCCTGAAGCCGCTCGAGTGGCGCTGGGTCAAGGATCGCGCCACCCAGAAGCTCGCCTGCGGCTAGGGGGACCTTAGGGGACAGACCACCAATTGCGGAGGATGAAACTGTTGTTTCATCAAGTGCAATTGGTGGTCTGTCCCCTAAGGTCTCCCCTAAGGTCTCGCCGGGGCGGCACCGCGCCGTGCGGTTGGCCTACTCGGCTTCCTCGATCCAGGTGGCCTGGATCGCCTCGAGGATCTTCTCCCCGGAGCGGTTCGGGTCGTCGTCGAAGCCGTCCAGGTCCAGCACCCACTGGCGAAGCTCGGTGAAGCGCACGGTGGCAGGGTCCACGTCCGGGTGCTTCTGCGCGAGCGCGATCGCGATCTCGCGCGTGTCGGGCCACTTCATTTCTTGGCCTCGCTCGCGTGGTTGATGGTGTACTTCGGGATCTCGATCACCAGGGGCTCGTTCGCCACCCGCGCCTGGCACGACAGGCGCGAGGTAAGCTCCAGCCCCCAGGCCTTGTCGAGGAGGTCGTCTTCCGTATCGGTGGCGGGCTCGAGCGAGCCCACCCCTTCGCGGATGATCACGTGGCAGGTGGTGCACGCGCAGCTTTTCTCGCACGCGTGCTCGATCTCGATGTGGTGGTCGAGGAGGGTATCGCAGATGGAGCGCCCCGGGACCGCCTCGATGGTGATGCCTTCGGGGCACAGCGCCTCGTGGGGCAGGACGGTGAGCCGGGTCATCGGCGCCCCACCTCGTCGAGCGTGCGCCCGGTGAGCGCGCCCGACACCGCGCGGTCCATGCGGCGGGCAGCGAAGTCGGCTGTCGCCTCGTTCAGCGCCTCGATTGCCGCCTTGATCGCGCGGGGATCGTCACCCTGGCGCGCCGCTTCCAGCCCGGCCACGGCGCGATCGATGGCGGCGCGCTCCTCGCCCACCGCCAGGTCGGCGTCGCGCGCGAGCGCCCCGGCGAGCGAGGCCAGCAGGCCCTCGGCCTCGACGCGCTGCTCCGCAAGCACGCGCGCGTCGCGGTCATGGACCGCATGGGCGAAGCCCTCCTTCAGCATGTTTGCCACCTCGTCGTCGGTGAGCCCGTAGGAGGGCTTCACCACGATCGCGGACTCGATGCCGGTGGTCTTCTCGCGCGCCGACACCGCCAGCAGCCCGTCGGCGTCCACCTGGAACGTGACCTGGATGCGCGCCGCACCCGCCACCAGCGGCGGGATCCCGCGCAACTCGAAGCGCGCGAGCGACCGGCAGTCGCTCACCAGCTCGCGCTCACCTTGCACCACATGCAGCGACATCGCGGTCTGCCCGTCCTTGAAAGTGGTGAACTCCTGGGCGCGCGCCACCGGGATGGTGGAGTTGCGCGGCACGATACGCTCGACCAGCCCTCCCATGGTCTCGAGGCCGAGGGAGAGTGGAATCACATCCAGTAGAAGCCAGTCGTCGCCGGCACGATTGCCGGCCAGCACGTTGGCCTGGATGGCGGCGCCGAGCGCCACCACCTGGTCGGGATCGAGGTCCTTCAACGGCGCCTTGCCGAAGAACTTCTCCACCGCGGCCTGCAGGTGCCGCATGCGCGTGGCCCCACCCACCAGCACCACGCCGTCGAGGTCTCCGGGCCCGAGCTTGGCGTCGCGCAGGGCCTTCCTCGTGGGCCCCAGCGCCTTCTGCACCAGCGCCGCGGTGAGGTGCTCGAACTCCGCTCGCGCCAGGGTGAAATGCAGCTTCTGGCCATAGGAAAGCGTCACCCGGACGTCGGCCGAATCCGCCTGCGACAGCTGCTCCTTCACTTCCCGGGCCGCGGCCAGCAGGCGGCGGGTATCGCCGCCGCCGGCGTCGGCGAGGCGATGGTGGCTGCGCCAGTGGGAAGCGATGGCCTGGTCGAAATCGTCACCGCCGAGCGCCGAGTCGCCGTTGGTGGCGAGCACCTCGAAGACCCCGCGCGTGAGGCGCAGGATCGAGATGTCGAAGGTGCCTCCGCCCAGGTCGAAGATGGCGAAGGTGCCCTCGGAGCCGTGGTCCAGGCCGTAGGCAATGGCGGCCGCGGTGGGCTCGTTCAGCAGCCGCAGGACGTTCAAGCCCGCGAGGCGCGCCGCGTCCTTGGTCGCCTGGCGCTGGGAATCGTCGAAGTAGGCGGGGACCGTCACCACGGCGCCCACCAGCTCGCCGCCCAGGGCTTCCTCGGCGCGATCGCGCAGCACGCGCAGGATCTCCGCCGAGACCTGAACTGGCGAGCGCGGGCCCGCGACGGTTTCGATCGCCACCATGCCGGGGGCCTCGACGAAGTGGTACGGCAACGCGCCGTAACGGGCGACATCGGCGACCCCGCGGCCCATGAAGCGCTTCACCGACACGATGGTGTTGGAGGGATCGTCGGCCTGCGCCGAGCGCGCGCCCTCACCCACATCCACGGCGCCGCCATCGCGGTAGCGCACGATCGAGGGCAGCAGCATTCGCCCTGCCGCATCGGGCAGCACCTCGGCGGTGCTGCTGCGCACGGTGGCCACGAGCGAGTGGGTGGTGCCAAGGTCGATGCCGACCGCGAGGCGCTTCTGGTGCGGCTCGGGCGACTCACCCGGCTCGGAAATCTGCAGCAGGGCCATCAGCAGGCCGCCGTTTCTCTGAGTGCATGGCAGACGCGGGCGCTCGCGGCGCGCCGGTACGACGCGTCCCCGGTGCGCTGCCATTCCCGCCAGCAGGTGTAGGCGAGCTTCACGTCGTGCTCGTCGTGGCAAGCGACGGCGCGCTCGAGGATCGCGGGCCACGGCAGGCCGTCGTTGCCCTCGAGCTTCCAGCCGCGCACGGGCGGAC
>JBBQBW010000049.1:0-9930 GCA_038318025.1 Burkholderiales bacterium
AGGCGCCGCTACTCCACGGTGATCTTCGCCTCGCGCACCACCTTGCCCCACTTGGCGACGTCGCGACTTACCAGGTCGCGGAATTCCTCCGGGCTGGAGCCGCCGGGCTCCGCGCCGAGCTTGAACCAGAGCTCCTTCATCCCGGGATCCTCGAAGGCCTTCGCGACCGCCCCCTGCAGCTTCGCAACTATCGGGCGCGGCGTGCCCGCGGGCACCCACAGCCCATACCAGGAGGTGATCTCGAACCCGGCGAGCCCGGACTCGATTGCGGTCGGGATCTCCGGGAACGAGGGCGAACGCTTCGCCGACGTGACCATGATCGGCTTCACCGAGCCGGCGCGAATGTACGATGAGGCGCTGCCGAGCGCCTCGAAGATGTAGTCGATCTCGCCGGCGAGGAGCGCCGTGGTCGCGGGCCCCGTGCCCTTGTACGGCACGTGGGTCGCTTGCACGCCGGCCTGCAGGTTGAAGAGCTCGCACGAGAGGTGGCGCGAGGTGCCATTGCCCGCGGAGCCGCAGTTGATCTTGCCGGGATTCGCACGCGCGTAGGCGAGCAGCTCCGGCAGTGTCTTCGCCGGCACGCGGTTCGCTGCGACGAGCACGTCGGGAAAGATCGCCGCCGTGGTCACCGGGACCAGGTCGCGCTCGAGGTCGTAGGAGAGGTTCCTGTAAGCCGAAGCGGCGACCGCGCCGTGCACCGAGTAAAGCAGCACGGTGTAGCCGTCGGGCGCCGACTTCGCCGCCACCGCGGCGCCGATGGTGCCGCCGGCACCGCCACGATTGTCGATCACGACCTGCTGGCCGAGGATCTGCGAGAGCTTCGCCGCGAGCGGGCGGGCGACCGTGTCGGTCCCGCCCCCGGGAGGGAAGGGCACGATCATCTTGATGGGCCGCGTGGGATAGTCCTGCGCCATCACCGGAAGTGCCGCAAGCAACACCATCGCCAACCCGACCCGCAAGCTCTTCGCCATCGTTCGCTCCTCCTCGTAGTTTTCCGCAACCTTACACGATGCCGCCGCGCACCACGGGCGAGGGTGAGCGGAATGTGCCCTCGGCCGGTTGTGCCCCGGCGGCGGCCGCGTGATGATGGTGAATATGCATTGGAATGGCTCCTCAGGGCTTGCGCCCAGCCGCTACCGTGACTTCGACTGCATGCTCACGATGGTCGTTCACCAGGGTCAGCTCCGCGCCGGGCCCGAATTGGCCATCGACCCGAATGCCGGGTGAGGTTTGCGGCGCCACCGCCCGCGAGACGGTGATGTCGTAGGTGGTTTCACGATACCGATAGCGCACCTTGAAGCCTGGCCATTTATCCGGCACGCAAGGCTGGAACCTGAGCTTGTCGCCCGCAAGCTCGACCCCCAGGAGCGATTCCAGGATCAGCCGGTACATCCATCCGGCCGAGCCGGTGTACCACGACCATCCGCCTCGCCCGACGTGGGGCGGCATCGCATAGACATCGGCCGCGACGACGTAGGGCTCGACGCGGTAGGCGGCCACGTCCTGCGCGGTTCGGCCATGATGGATCGGATTGATGATGTCCATCAGCTCCCAGGCGCGATCGGCCTCGCCCAGCGCCGCGAAAGCCATCACCGACCAGATCGCGCCGTGCGTGTACTGGCCGCCGTTTTCGCGCACGCCCGGCACGTACCCCCGGATGTAGCCGGGATATCGCGGTGATCGATCGAACGGCGGGGTCAGCAGCTTGATGACGCCTTCATCGTGGCTCACCAGGTGCTCGTAGACGCCTTCCATGCCCTGGCGCGCGCGTTCCGGGTCCGCGGCGCCCGACAGGACCGCCCAGCTCTGGGAGATGGAATCGATACGGCATTCCTCATTGGCCGCCGAGCCCAGCGGGGCCCCGTCGTCGAAATACGCGCGCCGGTACCAGGCGCCGTCCCAGGCGTGGGCTTCGATGTTCAGGCGCAGGCTCGCGCGCTCCTCATCGCACCGTTGCGCGAATGCCTCATCCCCTCTTTCGAGCGCCACCTTGGCGTACTGCTCGAGCACCGAGGAAAGGAAAAACGCGAGCCAGACGCTTTCGCCTTTGCCCTCGATGCCCACGAGGTTCATCCCGTCATTCCAGTCGCCCGAGCCCATCAGGGGCAATCCATGGGTTCCGAGCCGCAGCCCATGCAGGATCGCCCGCTTCCCGTGCTCGTAGAGGCTTGCCGAATCGGCGGACCGGGCCGGCAGGTCGTAGTACGAATCTTCCCCGGCCTTCACCGGCGGGCCTTCGAGGAAGGCAACGGGCTCGTCGAGCACCGACGCGTCCCCGGTCGCCGCGACGTAGCGCGCAATCGCAAAGGGCAGCCAAAGGTAGTCGTCGGAGCACTGGGTTCGAACGCCGCGGCCCGATGGCGGATGCCACCAGTGCTGGACGTCCCCGGCCACGAACTGACGGCTGGCGCACAGCAACAGTTGTGCGCGGGTGAGGGTTGGCTCCGTGTGCACCAGCGCCAGGACATCCTGCAGCTGATCGCGGAATCCGAATGCCCCGCCGGACTGGTAGAAACCGCTTCGCGCCCACAGGCGGCACCCAAGCGTCTGGTACAGCAGCCAGCCGTTGCACAGCAGGTTGAGGGACTCGTCGGGGGTGGCGACCTGCACGGCTCCAAGCGTCCTGCCCCACTGGAGGCGCACCGCATCGAGGGCCGATGCCGCGGCGCTCTTGCCGCGGAACCGTTGCGCCAGGCCCCGTGCGTCGTTGGCTTCGCGGCCCACGCCGAGGCGAAAGGTCACTTCGCTTTCTTCCTCCTCATGCAGCTCGAGCGTCACCTGGATCGCGGCGCACGGGTCCAGCGCCGCACCGGATTTTCCCGAGAGCCGGGTTCGCATCATCGCGGCAGGAGCCTCGAGGCTTCCATTGCGCCCGATGAACTCGGTTCGATCGCAGGTGAACGTGTTCGCGGCGTGGTCGACGTCGAAGAACGCCACGCGTTCGCTGAATTCGGCGCTGTAGGAGTTGCGGGCGCAGAGCGCGCCGGTCGCGACGTCCTTCTCGGTGACCACATGCATGACTGACTTCGCCCGCAGATCGCCGAGCACCCATTCAACGTAACCGGTGACGGAGATACGCCGTGTCCTTGCCGAGGCGTTGCGGATTTTCAGCGTGGAGAACTTGATCGCGGCGTCCGCGGCGACGTACACCCAGAGCTCGGTGGCGATGCCCTCCTCGAGGTGCTCGAACACCGTGTAACCGAACCCGTGCCGGGTCACGTAGGCGGTCCGGCCCCGGCGCGGAAGCGGTGTCGCGGACCAGAAGCGCCCGCTCTCGTCGTCCCGGATGTAGATTGCCTCGCCGCCGCCGTCGCTCACGGGATCGTTGCTCCAGGGCGTGAGGCGGAACTCGTGGGCATTCTCGCTCCACGTATAGGAGCCCCCGCTCTCGGAGATGATGGTGCCGAAGTTCGGGTTGGCAAGCACGTTGATCCAGGGTGCCGGCGTAAGGTGGCCCGGCCGCGTGGTGATCACGTACTCGGCCCCATCGGAGGCAAATCCGCCGAGCCCGTTGTCGAAGGCCAGGAGCGGGCGTGGGGTTTGCGCGTCGAGGTGCCCGAGCGGGCTCTCGGACTCGGGAGTGAGCCGCGGAATGCGCACTTCCGCGAAGGCGCGCCCGCCGACCTGTTCGGCGAGTGATCCCTTGTCATCGGAGAGGACCGCGCGTGCCGCCGATTCGAGGAGCACGCGGTCCTCGCCGGAAATCTGGTCGCCGCGCCGCACGAAGATTCCGCCCGGCCGATCGATCATCTGCGCCTCGACCCGCGCCGTGATCAGCGCGAGGATCTGGTCCTGGAGCAATTGGCGATACCCCGCGCGATCCTCGTTCCAGATCACGAGATCGACCGCAACGCCCTTGAGCCGCCAATACGCGTGGGCCTGCACCAGCTGGCGCACGAGGTCGATGTTGGCGGCATCGGCGATGCGCAGCAGCACGATCGGAAGGTCGCCCGAAATCGCATAGCCCCACAGCCCCGATTGTCCGCGTCGATTCCGGGCGATGACGCCGGGTTCGGCACGCAGTGACGCGTTCGCGAAGAGGATCGAGCTTGCGAGGTGCGCGTACAGCCGGGCATCGGTTTCGGTGGCATTGATCTGGCGCAGGACGACCTGGGCGTGCGTCCAGGCCAGCTCGACAACCCGATCCGCCAGCCGCTGATCCTGATACTTCCTCACTATTCCCAGTGCGGCGTCACGGGACGGGGCGACGCCATAGACCATGTCGATCGTGGCGCTCTGATCGGGCTCGAGCGTCAAGCGAATCCGGATGGCCACGATCGGATCCAGCACGGAGCCCTGTGCTCCGGAAAGCGGTGCGGAATCCCGCATCGCCGCGGGGCACGCCGGGGTGTTTCCCCGCCCGATGAAGCGCATTCGATCGGTTTCATAGGAGACTTCGGCGGCTTGCACTCCGTGCACGGACATGAGATGGAGAGCCCATGGCGGCTCTTCTTCCGGCGAGCGCGCACGGCGCGTGCAGAGGATCGCCTGCTCCGGCTCCACGATCTCGGTCTGCACGAACAGGTTGCTGAACGCGGGATGGCTGTCATCGGCGGCGGCCGGGGCAAGGACGATTTCAGCATAGCTGGTGAGCTCGATGACCCTTCGGCTCCGCGAGCGATTGACAAGGTGCGCGCGTCGCAACTCGATGTCGTCTTCCGGCGAAACGGCGATCTCGGTGTGGACGTCCAGCCCATGATCGCGGCGCCGGAACTCGGCGCGACCCTCGGAGAATATCGCCTCGTTGTGATCCGCCACCTTTCCGGTCGGATGATGCGAGGTCGACCAGAACTCCCCGCTCGCGACGTCGCGGACGTAGCAGAATGCGCCCCAGTTGTCACAGGTGGCATCCTCGCGCCATCGCGTTATCGCAAGATCCTTCCAGCGGCTGCTGCCGCCCCCCGCATTGGTGACCATGACGTGATAGCTGCCGTTTGACAGCAACTGCACTTCGGGAGCGGGCGTGGCGGGGCTCGAGATGATCCGGACCGGCGTTTCGGACTCGGCGGGGCTCGCGCGGATTCCCGTGAGCTGGGAAACCCGGGGGAGGAAGGTGACGGATTTCGGAATCCGCTCCTGCAGCAGGAGGAGGGTGGCCTGGAAAACCGGGTCCGACTCGAAACGCCGCTGCATCGGGCGATCGAGCAACAGGTGGCCCACCGAGATGAGGCTCATTGCCTGGTGGTGCGCCATGAAGGAGCGGACTACCGAGCGTGCCAGGCCCCGCGGCAGGCGAGCGGGAGTGTAGTCGATCGCTTCGAACAGGCCGAACTGCCCCGCGAGACCCTCCTCGGCGAGCCGCTGCAGATTCGAGCAGGCGGCCTCCGGGGCGACCATGAGCGCCAGCGCCGACGCATAGGGTGCCACGACGACGTCCTCGGTGAGCCCGCGCTTGAGGCCCAGGCCAGGTACGCCGAAGGCGCGGTACTGATAATTCAGGTTCGCATCGACCATGAAATAGCCCGACTCCGACATGCCCCACGGTACGCCAAGCCGCCTGCCGTGGGCGATCTGGCGCTCCACGGCGGCGTGGCAGGTCTCGTCGAGCAGCGTGTTCTCGTAGGTCGGCATCACCAGCACCGGCATCAGGTACTCGAACATCGAGCCGCTCCATGAGAGCAGCACCGGCCGGTCGCCGGACGAAGTGAGCAGCCTTCCCAGGGCGAACCAGCTCTCCTGCGGAATCTGGCCCTGCGCGATGGCCACGAAGGTCGACAGCCGGGCCTCGGAGGCGAGCAGGTCGTAGAAGCTCAAGTCCCGCTGGCGGTCATCGACGTTGTACCCGACCGCCAGCAGATGTCGCGTACGGTCGTACAGGAAGTCGAACTCCATGGTCGAAAGCGTTTCGCATTGCCGCGCAAGCCGCTCGATCTCCGCGATGCGTTCCCTGGCGTGCGTGCTTGCGGACAAGGCGAGCCGAGCGAGCTCGTCCAGCTGTGCGCGCCTCGAAGGCGTCGCGGCATCTTCCCTCAGGAGATCAATCCGCGGCAGAAGCGCGCAAACCAGCTGCGTGAGTTCACGCAACGTCGGGACCGGCGCGAGCGCCGTCAGCTCGCCCAGCGCTTGCGCGAGATCCGGCAGCTGCAGCCACGGCGTGAAGAGAGCCAACTCGTCGAGGGCGCTCTGGCATTGCGTCCGCAGCGACTGAATCCATGCGAGCGCTTCCTGCGCCTCCGCGTCCCCGGCAGGAACGCTGCCCGGGGTGTCGAGCGCCGCGATGGCAACGCCAACCCGCTCGAGCCAGCGATGCGCGGCCGCGGCAGTGGCGGGCTGCGCGTCGCACGCCGAGTCGAGCTCGCGGCAGAGCTGCACGACCGATGCGCTCACGCGGCCCCCCATCGAGTCGCGCAGCACTCGCGCGGTGTCGACCATGCCCTCGAACTGGCGTACCTGCACGATCCGCTCGTCAGGCAGGCTGCAAAGCCCCGCACGCAAGGTCAGCAGATGCCCCGCCAGGTTTCCGCTGTCGACCGACGACACATAGCGCGGCGAGAGGGGCTGCAGCGACTGTGTGTCGTACCAGTTGTAAAAATGGCCCCGGTGCCTCTCGAGCGAATGCATCGTCCGCAGGGTATTGCCGATGCGATCGACCAGCCGTCCCCCGGCAACGTAGCCGAAGTCGTAGGCGGCAAGGTCGGCCAGTAGCGCCATGCCCATGTTGGTGGGGGATGTGCGGTGCGCAACCTTGCCCGCGGGGACCTCCTGGAAGTTGTCGGGCGGCAGCCAGTGATCCTCCGGACCCACGAAGGTCTCGAAATACCCCCAGGTCCGCCGCGCCAGCTTGCGCAGGAAAATCCTCTGGTCGGTGGAAAGCTTCGCCATGCGCGGTGCCAACGGACGGCTGATCCACCACGCAAGGACGGGCGACGCAAGCCAGAGCAGCAACAGGGGGGCGGCCACTGGCAACGCGACCGGGTTTGCCGACAGCAAATAGCCGGCGGCAGCAACGGCCACCGCGGGCCCCATCCACATCGCCCGAATCGAGGCGGCGATGGTGGTGCCGGAGTTCTGCTCGCTCGACGGCGTCCATTCGAGAAGGTGCCGGCGCGTCACCAGCATCCGCCATTGCGTGAGGAGGATCGCAGCCGCGCTGAAGAACGCCTCGTAGGGAAGGCACGCAAGCGAGAAAGCGATCTGCGCCAGGCGCCGCCCCGCCGCGCGGGAGGTGAAGGCAAGGTGCTGCGCCAGCGGCATTTCGGCAGGCTTTTGCGCGAGCTCCAACAGCGCTGCGAGCAGCGATGGGGCGAGGATGATTCCCAACGCCGCCGCGGTCCATGCCCAGGCCGGGGCGAGGACGGTCCAGCCGAGGAGGAACAGCAGCAGCAGCGCTCCAGAGAAGAGGCTGCGGCGCAGGTTGTCGAAGATTTTCCACTGCGACAGCATCGACAGCGGATTCGCCACCCGCGTGACGCCGGCACCCGGGACGCGCCGCAGCAGCCAGCCGGCGATTTGCCAATCGCCGCGGATCCAGCGTCGCCGGCGGTTCACATCCGCGCCGTAGCGGGCGGGGTACTCGTCGTAAAGCTGCACGTCGGTTATGAGGCCCGAGCGTGCGTAATTCCCCTCCAGAAGGTCGTGGCTCAGGATGGTGTTCTCGGGCAGCCCCTTGAGCGCCAGATCAAAGGCATCGACGTCGTAGATGCCCTTGCCGATGAAGGAACCTTCCCCGAATCCGTCCTGATAGATGTCGGACACGGCGCGCGTGTACGGATCGATCCCGGGGTCTCCTCCAAAGATGCGCGCGAAGTGCGAAACATTGGCGCTCGCCAGCTTCGTCACGATGCGGGGCTGCAGGATGCCGTACCCGGCGACGACCCGCCGCCTTGCCGCGTCGTAGCGCGGGCGGCTCAGGGGATGCGACATCGCGCCCACCAATTGCCGCGCGGCGTCGCGCGGGAGCTCGGTATCGGTGTCGAGCGTGATCACATACGCCACGCTCTCCAGCGCCGCGATGTCGCCGACGATGCAGGAGAAGCGCGCGATGGCTCCGCCTTGGCCGCGCAGCAGCGCGTTGAGATCGGCGAGCTTGCCGCGTTTCCTCTCATGCCCCATCCAGGCTCGCTCCCCCGGATTCCATGAGCGGGAACGATGGAGAAGGTAGAACACGTCGGTTGAGGTCGCGGCACCATACTTCTCGTTCAACGCGCCGATCCTGTCGCTCGCGAGTCCCAGCAGGGCCGCATCCCCGGGAAGCGTCTCCTCGGCCGAATCGAGAAAATCCGTGAGCAGCGCAAAGTGGAGGTGCGCGTCGCGGTTGGCCAGAAATCGGACTTCGAGTGCTTCGGCAAGCGCTTCGATCGCCCTTGGGCTCGTCAGCATCGCGGGGACGGCGACCAGCGTGCGCGACTTCGGCGGGATTCCCAGGGAAAGATCCATTCGCGGGAGCGAGCGTGGCGTCATCAACAGCGTGAGGAACCAGTTCACCAGATCGGCTGCCAGTTGGCTGGTGGCAAGCAGCGAGAGGAGGGCCACCGTGGCGATCATCGGAGGCGAGAGCGCGCTTGCGTGTGCCATCGAGATCATGCCGGCCGAGAAGAGGCCGCCGAGCCCCAGGATGGTGCCTACGTACACTTGGGCCGGAAATCGCGATTCCAGGCTTGCCAACGCCATGGCGGGCGAGCGCTTCGCATCGAGCGCGATTTCGAGCCGGCGCCTTCCGCAGTCGATCAGATAGAAGCCGACGTGAGCCTCGCGCGAATCGGAGTCGCTCCTCGCCGCGCTTTCGTGGGAAAGCCGGATTGCGTGGCGCGCCACGTCCAGTTCCGACAGCGCGCTGCCCCTGGCGAGGTGCTCGACCACGTGGCGGTATCGGTCGCGCGTGGCGAAGTCCATCGCGCCATAGGATCCGTCCGGATCCTCGCGCAGCTTTTGTTCGACGAGGCTCATGGTCTCGACGAACTCGCGCCAATCCATTGCGCCGAGAAAGCGCAGGCTGCCGATGCTGTTGCTGATCGAAACCTGGTTCGCCGCCTGCTGCTGGGTTCCGGTCTGCACCAGTTGCTCGATCGTCAGATGGGACTCGGAGAGCCTTTGCTCCACCCACGTCAATGGCAGGGCCAGGGCCGGCCCGTGGCCTTGCAGGCGCCGGGAAAGCTCCGACACGAACGCCGTGGTCATCGGGGGATTGGAACGTGCCATGTCCGCGATTACCAGGATCAGGCTTTTGGGATCGTTCCGGGCGACCGATTCCATCTGGTCGGCCCACTCGTCGGCGAGGTCCCGGTCCAACCTGCCGGCGGCAACGTCGCTTGAAACTCGCCGCAAGTTCTCGATCAGCGCCAGGCGAAGCATGATGGGTATCGCCCACAGCTCGCCCAGCTTCACCGGCGCGACTGTCTGATAGGCCGCGACAAACCTGCGCAGACTCGCCGGATCCACGCGCCCATCTCCGTGCGCGATCGTTTCCAGCGCGATGCTGTAGACGCGCGGCAGGCCCACGGACGATCCCGCCGCGAGTCGCGGCAGCTCGCGGCTATAACCCCTGGGCAGGTGGCGCCTTGCCGTGGCGATCTGCTCTTCGATCAGGTAGAAATTGTCCAGCAACCATTCTCCCGCGGGCGTGATGCGGCGATTCCCCCTCACCGCGGCGGTCAACAGGTTGCAAGCGTCGAGCAGCACGGCGTAGTTGTCGGCGAGGCGTGGCAGCAGCTGGTCCGGCGCGCGGGCCGACGTGAGCTTGTGAGCGCTCGCCAAGGTCTTGCCATGGCGCTCCATCTGGTCGGCGCTGAACAACTCCGATCGGAGCGGGCGCTCGTCCCGGGAAGCGCCGCGCGCAGCGGGCCTTCGCGCGAACCGGAAGAGGCGGTGCCAGCTGCGGATGATTGCGCCGATCACCGGGACAGGCCGTCCATTGTCCAGCCGCCCATGCGAGGCACCATCCATTCGCTGTCAGCACGACCTGCCCGTCGACGTTTGGATCCGATTACGTCA
>JBBQBW010000050.1:0-9852 GCA_038318025.1 Burkholderiales bacterium
AGACTCCCAAGGGATGCGGCAGGTCGCATGGGTGTCCATTCCTGGATGCAGGGAACCGCATCCCTTGGGAGTCTGACCCCGAAGGCACCGGAGGCAGGAAACCGCATCCCTTAGGAGTCTGACCCCTAACGCAGGGTGCAGCCTTGCCTTGGGAGTCTGACCCCTAAGCGGCGACGCTAAGCGGCGACGCTAAGCGGCGACGCGAATGGGACTCTCCCGCCGCGGCGCCTCACCGGGCGGCATTCGCCACTGCGCCAGCAGCTCGGCCTCGCGAGCCTTCGCGGCAGCCAGGTGCCGCGCCTTCACGTGCCCGTATCCGCGGATGTGCTCGGGGATGGACGCGATCTCCACCGCCAGCGCCAGGCGCCCGGCATCCAACCCCGCCAGCAGCTCCTCGATCACGCGCTGGTAGTCGGCGATGAGCTGCCGCTCGGTTCGACGCTCGGCGTTGTAGCCGAAGATATCGAACGGCGTGCCGCGCAAGCCCTTGAGTTTCGCCAGCACTGACATCGCGCCCAGCATCCACGGCCCGTAGGCGCGCTTGCGCGGCTCGCCGGTGGCGGGGTCCACCTTCGCCCAGAGCGGCGGCGCGAGGTGCAGTATCAGACGGTAGTCGCCTTCGAACTGCTGGGCCACGCGCTCGAGGAAGCCGCTATCGGTGTGCAGGCGCGCCACCTCGTACTCGTCCTTGCAGGCCATGAGCTTGAAGAGGTAGCGGGCGACGGCGGTGGCGAGGCGCGCGCTGCCGGTGGCTCGGGAAGCCTCGGCGGCCTGCACCTTGCGCACCAGCTCCACATACCGCTGGGCATAAGCTTCGTCCTGGTACGCCACCAGGAACGCATGGCGGCGCGCGATCATCTCGTCCAGCGACTCCGAGAGACGGTGGCTTTCCGTCCTGGCTTCGGGCGGCGTGGCGGCACGTTGCACGGAGGCCAAGTCCACCACGGCCCGGCGCCCCCACTCGAAAGCGCGCTGGTTGGACTCCACCGCGGCGCCGTTCAATTCCAGCGCCTGGAGGATCGACGCCTCCTCGAGGGGGATCAGCCCCTTCTGCCACGCGTAGCCCACCATGAAGAGGTTGGTGGCGATGGAATCGCCCATCAGCGAGGTGGCGAGCTCCGTGGCAGCAACGAACTCCACCGCATTCGGGCCGCACGCCTGGAGAATGCTCTCGGCCATCTCCGCCGCGGGCACCTGAAGATCGGGATCCTTGGTGAATCCGCCGACCGTCGCCACGTCGCCATTGATCACGGCCCGAGTATGACCCGCCTGCATCTTGGCGATCGCCTCGTCGGTGGCGGCGACGATCATGTCGCAGCCGATCACGAGGTTCGCCTCCCCCGCCGCGATGCGCACCGCGTGGATCTGCTCCGGGCGCGCGGCGATGCGGATGTGCGAATACACCGAGCCGCCCTTCTGCGCGAGCCCGGTCATGTCGAGCACCGCCCCGCCCTTGCCTTCGATGTGCGCGGCCATGCCGAGGATGGCGCCGATGGTGACCACCCCGGTGCCGCCCACGCCCGTCACCAGGATTCCGTAGGGACGGTCGAGTGACGGCAGCGCGGGCGACGGCAGCACCGAGGCGAGCGCCTGGCCAACACCCTTCTTCTTGCGCAGCTTGCCGCCCTCGACGGTGATGAAGCTCGGGCAGAAGCCTTTGAGGCACGAGTAATCCTTGTTGCACGAGCTCTGGTCGATGGCGCGCTTGCGTCCGAACTCCGTCTCCACCGGCACCACGGAGAGGCAGTTGGACTTGACCGAGCAATCGCCGCAGCCCTCGCACACCAGGTCGTTGATGACGACTCGCTTCTGCGGATCCGGGAAGGTGCCGCGCTTGCGGCGCCGGCGCTTTTCCGCGGCGCAGGTCTGGTCGTAGACCATCACCGAAGTGCCCTTGATCTCGCGCAGCTCGCGCTGCACCGCATCGAGGTCATCGCGGTGATGCGTCGTGACGCCGGGCGGCAGCGCCCCTACGTGCTTCTCGGGCTCGTCGGAAACCACCACCACCCGCCTGGCGCCTTCCGCCAGCGCCTGCCGCACGATCATCGGCACCGAGAGCTGGCCATCCACCGGCTGTCCGCCGGTCATCGCGACGGCGTCGTTGAAGAGGATCTTGTAGGTGATGTTGACGCCCGCGGCGATCGCCTGCCGCAGCGCCAGCGCGCCCGAATGGAAGTAGGTCCCGTCGCCCAGGTTCGCGAACACGTGCTGCGTGTCGCTGAACGGTGCGATGCCGACCCACGGCACGCCCTCCCCGCCCATCTGGGTGAAGGTCATGGTCTCCTCGGGGCGGATCCAGATCGCCATGTAGTGGCAACCGATGCCGGCGAGCGCTTTCGACCCCTCCGGCACGCGCGTCGAGGTGTTGTGCGGGCAGCCCGAGCAGAAGTAGGGAATGCGCGCGACCTTGGCGCGGGGGCGCGCCAGCTCCGCCTCCTTCGCCTCGATGAACCTGAGCCGCGCCTCGACGATGGGAGAGGTGTGGAATTTCGCGATGCGTTGCGCGATGACGCGCGCCACCATCGCCGGCGTGAGCTCTCCGGCAGCCGGCAGCAGCCACTCGCTGCGATGCACCTCCCACTCGCCGTGCTCGTCGTATTTGCCGACCACGCGCGGGCGCACATCGTCGCGCCAGTTGTAGAGCTGCTCCTTCAGCTGGTACTCGATCAGCTGGCGCTTTTCCTCGACGACGAGGATCTCCTCCAGCCCTTTGGCGAACTCGCGCACGCCGTTGGGCTCGAGCGGCCAGGGCATGCCGACCTTGTAGACGCGAATCCCGATCTCGCCCGCCTGGCGCTCGTCGAGCCCCAGGTCCTGCAGCGCCTGCAGCACGTCGAGGTAGCTCTTGCCCGAGGCGATGATGCCGAGCCGCGGGTGCGCCGAATCGATGGTGATGCGGTTCAGCCGGTTGACCCGCGCATAGGCGAGTGCCGCGTACACCTTGTGCTGCTGGAGCCGCAACTCCTGGTCCATGGGCGCGTCGGGCCAGCGGATGTTGAGGCCGCCCGCGGGCAGGCCGGGATCTTCGGGCAGGACGGTCTGGAACCCCGTGAGGTCGAGGTTGATCGACGCGGAGGAATCCACCGTTTCGGAAACGACCTTGAACGCCACGTAGCAGCCCGAATAGCGCGACATCGCGAACCCGTGCAACCCCATCTCGATGATCTCCTGCACGCCCGTGGGATAAAGCACCGGGATCATCGCCGCGTCGAACGCATGCTCGCTCTGGTGCGGCAGCGTCGAGGACTTGCAGGCATGGTCGTCGCCCGCCAGCAGCAGCACGCCGCCGTTCTTCGCCGTGCCCGCCGCGTTGCCGTGTTTCAGCGCATCACCGGAGCGGTCCACGCCCGGGCCCTTGCCGTACCACATGGCGAAGACGCCGTCGTACCTGGCGCCCTCGAAAAGCCCGATCTGCTGCGAGCCCCACACGGCGGTGGCCGCCAGCTCCTCGTTCACGCCGGGCGTGAAGTGGATGTGGTGGTCCTTGAGGTGCCCTTTGGCCTTCCACAGCGCCTGGTCGAAGCCCCCGAGGGGAGAGCCGCGATAACCCGAGATGAAGCCGGCGGTGTTCAACCCCGCGGCGAGGTCGCGCTCGCGCTGGATCATCGCGAGGCGCACCAGCGCCTGGGTGCCGCTGAGATAGATGCGCCCCGAAGGCAGCGTGTACTTGTCTTCCAGCGTGATGGGCAATGCGGACATGCGAAATTATAAGGCGTCGGCTCCCCCCGGGGCCAGCCTGTTCTGGTCTTCGCGCCCCTAGAAGAAGAGGGTCTTCTGCCCGTGGAGGGCGGGCGGGATGAACAGGCCCGTGTCGAGGCCGAACTCCGCCTCGCGCTGGTCAAGGCCGAAGCGCTTCAGCGCCTTGTCGAAGCGCTGGCGCAGCAGCTCGGCGAAGAGGCCCGTGCCGCTCATGCGCGTGCCGAAGCTGGGGTCGTTGTCGCGACCCTCGCGCATCTCGTGGATGCGCGACATCACGTGGGCGGCCTTGAGGGGAAAGTGCTCCTCCAGCCAGGCGCGGAAGATGTCCTTCACTTCCCAGGGGAGCCTTACCAGCGTGTAGTGGGCGGCGATGGCGCCGTGGGCTGCCGCGGCCTCCAGGATCGGCTCGAGCTCGGAGTCGGTGAGGAAGGGAATGACCGGCGCCACGTTGACGCTCACGGGGATGCCCGCTTCGGACAAACGCTTCACGGCGAGGAGGCGCCGCATGGGGGCGCTGGCCCGCGGCTCCAGGTAACGCGAGATATCGGTGCTGAGTGTGGTGATCGAAAAGGTCACATTGACGAGCTTGCGCCGGGCCATCGGAACCAGGAGATCGAGATCGCGCTCGACCATCGCAGATTTGGTGATGAGCGAAACCGGGTGATGGCATTCATGGGCGAGCTCGAGGATGGCGCGCGTGATGCGGTGTTCCTTTTCGATCGGCTGATAGGCATCGCAATTGACGCCCACGGTGAGCGGCTCGCATCGGTAGCCCGGCTTCGCCAGCTCTTCGCGCAGCTTTTCAGCCGCGTTCGCTTTGACGGTGAGACGAGTTTCCCAGTCGATGCCAGGCGAAAGACCGAGGTAAGCGTGGCTTGGACGAGCGAAGCAGTAACTGCAACCAATGGCACATCCGCGATAAGGATTGATCGATTGCGAGAAGCCGAGGTCCGGCGAGTTGTGCCGCGAGATGACGCTCTTTGCCTGCTCGATCGCGATCACCGTCCTGGGCTTGGGCGGGCCATCGCCTGGCTCCTGAAACCAACCGTCGTCAGCACTTTCGCGGTTGTAGCTCTCGAAGCGTCCCTCGGGATTGATGGACGCACCCCGCCCCTTGGCGACGGCGCCATGGTTCCCGGCTGTGGTCTTGAGGGCCATGGCGGCAATCTACCAGCGGGCTGGCTCACCACACGCGCTGGCGGAAAATTGTGGATAAGCCCTCGCCGCCCCGTAAAATCACGGGGATGAAGGCGAACCATCCACAATCGAAGCACCACTTCAAGTCCGTCACCTACCGCGGCCTGGGCGACGGCCCGCGCCTCATCGTCACCGGGGCGGTTCACGGCAACGAGACCTGCGGCACCCGCGGCATCGCGCGCGTGATGGCGGAGATCGACGCGGGCACGCTCCATGTCGAGCGCGGCACCGTCACCTTTGTCCCGATCACCAACCCCCTCGCCTACGCGAAGGGCGAGCGTGCCGGCGACCGCAATTTGAACCGCAACCTCGGTCCGGTGGCGAGGCCGAAGGACTTCGAAGACCACGTCGCCAACTGGATCTGCCCGATACTGGAGCAACACGAGGTGCTGCTGGATCTTCATTCGACGCGAGGCAAGACCGGGGCCTTCGCATTGGTGGGCCCCGAGGACAACGAGGGCCACCTCCAGCCGTTCAAGCACCGCAACGCCGAGCGCGACATGGCGCGCATCCTGGGAGTGAAGCGCTTCGTCGAGGGGTGGCTCTCGACCTACGAGAAGGGCGTGAAGCGACGGCTGGCCGAAGGCCGCGGCAATCCGCTCAACACCGATCCGCGCTACGGCGTGGGCACCACCGAGTACATGCGCTCGGTCGGCGGCTACGCGATGACGCTCGAATGCGGGCAGCACGAAGACCCGACCTCTCCCGAGGTCGCCTATCGCGCCATCCGCAACACGCTCTCGTTCCTGGGCCTGACCAAGGGCACGCCGCCGCCCGCGGTGGAGAAGTACGAGGCGCTGCGCATCCACGAAGTGGTCGACCGCATCCACGAAGGGGACCGCTTCAGCCGCACGTGGGCGAGCTTCGACCCGCTGAAGAAAGGCGACCTGATCGGCGCGCGGCACGACGGCACGCCGGTGTTGGCGCCGGGCGACGGGCGCATCCTCTTCCCGGACTCGAGCTCGCTGCCAGGCAACGAGTGGTTCTACCTCGCGGAGGCGATGAAGTCGCTGTAGAACTCGACCCTCTCCCCGGCCCTCTCCCAAGGGAGAGGGAGAAAAGACCTTAGGGGACAGACCACCAATTGCATTGCTCGAAACGATAGTTCGATATGCGCAATTGGTGGTCTGTCCCCTAAGGTTCTAAGGTTTAGTGGAAGAACAGGTACGCCACCCACACTGCGGCGATCACGCCGGCGAGATCCGCAAGCAGCCCGTAGGTGATGGCGTAACGCGTCTTGGTGATCCCCACGGAGCCGAAGTAGAGCGCGATGATGTAGAACGTGGTGTCGGACGAGCCCTGCAGGATGCTCACCAGGCGGCCCACGAACGAGTCCGCGCCGTAGGTCTTCATCGCCTCGATCATCATGGCGCGGGCGCCGCTGCCGCTCACCGATTTCATCAGCGCCGTGGGCAGCGCCGGGGTGAAGTCGGTATTGAAGCCCATGGCGGCGAAGACGAACGCGAAGCCGGCGACGACCAGGTCCAGCACGCCGGAATTGCGCAGCACGCTGATGGCCACCAGCATCCCCACCAGGAACGGGATGATGGTGAGCGACGTCTGCACCCCGCCCTTCGCCCCCTCGATGAACGCCTCGTAGACGTTCACGCGCCGCACGAGGCCCCAGCCGATGAACAGCACGATCACCGCGAACAGCAGGATGTTGGCGACCAGCGTCGACACCCGCTGCATCTCCTCCCGGGTGAGGAATTGCGTAAAGCCCCACACGATGCCCACCATGAAGAGCGTGAGGCCGCCCAGCCACGCCACGATCACCGGGTCGGCGAGGCGGATGCGCTGGCGCAGCGCCACCGCGATGAACGCCACCAGCGTTCCCGCGAAAGTCGCGATCAGCGTGGGCAGGAAGATATCCGCCGGGTCCTTCGCTCCCAGGATCGCACGCTGCGCCATCACCGTCACCGGGATCAGCGTGAGCCCCGCGGTCTGCAGCACCAGGAACATGATCTGCGCGTCGGTGGCCTCGTCCTGCTTCGGGTTGAGCGTCTGCAGGCTCTGCATGGCGCGCAGCCCGATCGGGGTCGCCGCGTTGTCGAGCCCGATGAAGTTCGCCGAGTAGTTCATCACCATCAGGCCGGTGGCCGGATGGTCGCGGGGCACGCCGGGAAAGATGCGCGAGAAGAAGGGCCCGATGATGCGCGCCACCGCCGCGATCGCGCCCGCCTTCTCGGCGATGGCGAGAATCCCCGCCCACAGGGTGATCACCCCCGCCAGCGGCAGCGCGATCTCCATCACGGCCACGCGCGCCGACGAGAAGACCCCGTCGACAATGCGTTTCCACACGTCGGCGTCTCCCAGCAGCAGCCACTGGGCGAGGGCTGCGAGGAAGCCGACCAGGAAGAAGCCGGTCCAGAGGTAGGTGAGCGCCATTGAAGAAGGGCCGCTCAGCGAGCGGCCCATCAGGTCAGTTCACCGTGACCCACAGGGGCGCGAACTTGTTGTCGGAGCGGTGGATCAGCTTCACCTTGTTGCTGGTGACCCACGGAATCACCTGGCGGTGCAGCGGGATCACCAGCACCTCGCGCTGCATCACCTCGATCGCCTGGTTGATGAGTTGCTGGCGCTTGGCGGCATCCATCTCCCCCTCGGCGCGGTCGATCAGGTCATCGAGCTCCGCGTTCTTGAAATTGCCGTAGTTGGTGTCGCCGGCGCCCTTCTCGTTCAGCGAATGGTAGAGGGGCCTCAACGTGAACATGGCGTCGCGGTTGTTGTCGCCCCAGCCCTGCATCGCGGCGCTGAACTCCTTCTTCGGCGTGCGCTGGAAGTACTGCGCCTTGGGCATCGCGTCGACCTTCACGTTGAGCCCCACGCGCGACCACATGCCGGCCAGCGCGATGCAGATGCGCTCATCGTTCACGTAGCGGTCGTTGGGGCAGTGGAGCGTAAAGCCGAAGCCGTTGGGGTAGCCCGCGTCGGCCAGCAGCTTCTTCGCCGCATTCACGTCGTAGGGCAGGCGCTTGTCGAGCGCTTCGGGAATGCCCTCGCCTTTGGGGTTCGGCAGCCCGATGGCGGTGGGGGTCGCGAGCCCGCGCATCACCTGGGTCTTGATCGCGTTGATGTCGATGGCCTGGTAGAGCGCCTGGCGCACGCGGCGGTCCTTGAACGGGTTCTTGCCCTTCACGTCCGCGAACAGCAGCTCGTCACGCGCCTGGTCCAGCGTGATGGTGATGACGCGGGTCTCGTCGCCCTCCCACACCTTGAACTGGCCCTGCTCCTTGAGGCGCGCGACATCCTGCACCGGCGGGTCCTGGACGAAATCGATCTCGCCGGAGGAAAGTGCCGCCATGCGGGTGGCGGAGCTCGCGATCGGACGGTACTCGATGTTCTCGAGGTTGCCTTCCATGCGGCCTTCCTTGAGGCCCCACCAGTCGGCGTTGCGCACGTGCACCGTCTTCACGCCCGGCTCGTAGGAGACCAGCTTGAAGGGGCCCGTCCCCATCGCGTTCTTGGAGGCGAAGGTGACTTCCTTGGCGGAGAAGTCCTGGGGCTCGGCGGCGCCATTCTTGGTAGCCCAAGCGCGGCTCATGATCGGCACCTCGCCAATGGCGATGGTGCTCACCGGGTTCGGCGCCGTGGTGGTGAACTCCACCGTGTAGTCGTCGATCTTCTTCGCCACGCCGGCCTGGCTGGTGTAGGTGCGGAATTGTTTCGACTTGGCGGCGCGCTCGAAGGAGAACACCACGTCGTCGGCGCTCAGCGTCGAGCCGTCGTGGAACTTGACCCCGCGGCGCAGCGTGACGACCCGGGTGGTGGGCGAGGCGAGCTTCCACGAGGTGGCGAGCCACGGTGTGGCCGACATGTCCTTGCCCGGCTGGAACAGCCGCTCGTAGACCATGGCGTTGATGGACTTGGTGAAGCTCTCGTCCTGGCCATGGGGATCCTGCGTGGTGGCGTCTCCCTGCGATGACCAGCGGAGGTTCTTCGACCCGGCGGCACCCGGAACACAGAGCGCCACGCACAACAAGATGACCCGCACGAACATGGATTTTCCTCCCCTGGATTTTGGAACCGCACCCTGCATGCCGTATTGTATATAGCTGAAATGCACCGCCTCGCGCTCGCCCTCGTTCCCGTCCTCGCCGTCCTTGCCGGTTGCGCCTCGGGCCCGGTCATCGACCGTTCCCATTCCTCGGCGAGCACCACCAGCCGCGCACAGTACCTGGTGATCCATTTCACCTCGAGCGACTTCCCCTCCTCCCTCAAGATCCTCACCGAAGGTCCGGTGAGCAGCCATTACCTGGTGCGCGACGACCCGCCCACGATCTACGCCCTGGTGGACGAGGGGCGGCGCGCCCACCACGCCGGGGAGAGCTCGTGGCAGGGCCAGACCCAGCTCAACGCGGCATCGATCGGCATCGAGATCGTGAACACCGGCTTCCGCGGCGGCGCCGAGGGAGGCGCCTGGGCGCCCTACCCCGAAGCGCAGATGGAGGCGGTGATGGCGCTGGTGCGCGACATCGTGAAGCGCCACGAGATCCGGCCCGATCGCGTGGTGGGCCACAGCGACATCGCCCCCCAGCGCAAGGTAGATCCCGGCCCGCGCTTCCCGTGGAAACGCCTCGCCGACGCGGGCCTGGTGGTATGGCCCGATGCGGCCACGGTCGCGGCGCGACTCCCGGCCTTCGAGGCGCGGCTGCCGGAGGTGGCTTGGTTCCAGCAGATGCTCCAGCGCCACGGCTTCGCGGTGCCGCTGCACGGGGAGCTCGATGTCCCGACGCGCAACGTGCTGGTGGCCTTCCAGATGAAGTACCGCCCGGACCGCTTCGACGGCAGGCCCGACGGCGAGACCGCGGCACTCCTCGACGCGCTGGTGAATCCATGAGGCTCGCCCGCGCCGCCCGGGCGCTGCTGGGGCTCGGGGCCTTCGCCGTCGGCGGCGGCGCCCATGGGGGCCCCTCCGCCCCGGCCGATCCCGTAGCACTCCTCGACGCCGAGCTG
>JBBQBW010000051.1:0-9636 GCA_038318025.1 Burkholderiales bacterium
GATGCGCTCGATGGTGCGGTCGAGCGTCGCGTCGTCGACCTTGATGCCGGTCTCCTTCGCGAGCTGGACCTGGAGCAGATCGTTCACCATGCGCTCGAGGATCTGGCGCTGCAGGGTGTCGGCGGGGGGCAGTTGCCCCCCGCCGCGCTGGAGCTGGCGCACCACCAGCTGCACGCGCTCGTTCAGGTCGTTGTGGGTGATGACCTCGTCGTTCACCACCGCCACGATGCGATCGACGGGCACGATGCGCGACGGGGTGGTGGACAAGCGCGTTTCGAGCCGCCCGGGGGCGGGGGCCGGCGCGGGCGCCACCTGCGCCTGGGAGAGGACGGCCGCGGATGCGGCGGCCGCGAGGAGGGTGCGGAGGAGGGCGGTCTTCATGGGACGATCTCGTTGAGCCGGCGGTAGCCGGAGATGTTCTGCCGGATGGTTTCCAGCGGATTGATGCCGATCCGCGACAGACCGGTGAGCTCGAGCTGGATCTGGAAGGAGGTCGAGTGCTGCTGGGTCGCCGTGATGAAGCGGTGGGCGACGGCCCTCAACTGCCAGCAATCCGCATTATATTCGAACCCTACCAGCCCCTCGAGGACCTTCCGGTCCCTGAGGCTCCAGTTCATGCGCGCCAGGCCGGAGAGGTTGCGGGTGATCGGCCACTGGGACGAGACGTCCACCTGCTCGATGGCGTCGCGCGCGTAGCGGTAGGCGGCGTTCACGATCTTCCCGGGCTCGGGGTGGTACTGGGCCCCGAGGCCCAGTTTCTGCGAACGGGTGAGGTTCGGCGTGTACTGCAGCCCCGCCTCGACCGAAACCGAGGGCGCCATCTGGCTGGAGAAGAGGGCGACCACGTCGGAGGTCTTGCCGTCCCCCGAGGTCTGCGTGAGCGCCACGCGCGGGGGCTCGAAATAGAGCACCTGTCCCACCGAGGCCTTGAAGCGCTCGAGGCCGGTGGCGGACTCGATCATCCGCGACGTGAGGGCGAGCGTGATCTGGTTGGCGTCGCCGACGCGGTCGCCTCCCACGAAGCGGTTCTCGGTGAAGATCTGCGCGAAGTTGAAGTCCGACTCGGCGGTGGTGAAGTTGGGTAGCCGCGACTGGTCGCGGAAGGGCACGTTGAGGTAGTAGAGGCGCGGCTCGAGGGTCTGCTGGAATTGCCGCCCGCTCCACGTCGTGTCGCGGTCGAAGAAAAGCCCCGCGTCGACGCTCGCGATCGGCATGGAGCGGCTGCCGCGCTCGTCCAGCCCGGCCGCATTCTCGCTCAGGTTATAGCGAGTCATGTGGAACCCCAGTTTCGGGACCACGTAGCCGTAGCTGCGGCGGACCGGGTAGGAAATGGACGGGTAGGCGATGGCGCGCTGGCCGTTCACCAGCTCCGGATGGCGAAAGTTCGACAGCTCGCTGTACACCTGCCAGTCGAATCCGCGCACGTCCTGGCGAAACCCCGTGGCGAGGAGCCGCGGCACGATCTTGTAGGGGATCGGCACCGGCGCCCCGGTCGGGTCCTGCAGGGTCTGGTAGGCGAGGGTCCGAACCTGCAGCGACCACGTGTCGTCGTCGTAGCCGAGGATCGCGTCGCGCGGCAGGTTGGTCTGTGAGGTGGCCGCGATGCGGGTCGAAAGGTCGCGGAAGTAGCCGTCGTCGGAGACCTTCTGCGCGTTGACGGCCGCATGCCATCCCCGCCACAGCTGCTGGCCATGGCGCCACCCGAGGAAATAGCGGTCGCGCTCCGCGATTCGGTCCTGGGGCATGAACTCGCCATCGACCTGCCCCGAGAAGGTGGGCTCGAGGTAGCGGCCCTCCACGCCCAGCTGGATGCCGCGTTTGGTGAAGACCTTGGGCGTGAGCGTCGCGTCGCGGTTCTCCGCGATGTTCCAGTAGAACGGCACCGCCACCTCGAAGCCGCTCTTGCCGGAAGTGCCGAAGGTGGGGGCGAGGAAGCCGGTCTTGCGCTTGTTGTCGAGCGGGAACGAGAGCCACGGCGAGTAGAGGATCGGCACGCCGAGGAAATACACCGCGGTGTTGTATGCGGTGCCGACATTGCGCGCGCCGTCGATCTGCAGCTCGCGCACCCGGATGAACCAGTCGTCCCGCGGCACCGGGCAGGAGGTGTACTCGGCGTCGTAGAGGCGGCTTTGCTGGTTCTCGCCCAGGATGGCGAGAGCCGCCTGCCCGCGCGAGGCGGTGCGGCGTTCCGCCTTCATCGGGAACTCGAAGGTCGGAGTCTCCATGGTCCCGGTGTCGTTGGAGAGGTCGTAATTGAGCTGCGGGCCGGTGACGATGTCGCCGTCGCGCTCGAGCCGCACCGTGCCGGTGGCCACCGCCGACTGGCGCTCGCCGGAGTAGTCGACGCGGTCGGCGCGGATGGTGGCGCCGCGCTGGCGCAGGGTCACGTTGCCGGTGGCGACGATGTCCTTTTCCGGGGTGCCGACGATGCGCTCGGCCTCGATGAACTTGGCGCTGTCGCGTTCCGGCCGGATGGGCGCCATGCGCAGGTACTTCTCCACCTTGAGGCGCAGGCCCTCGGCGTCGTCCTGCGCTTCGACGGGGCCGGGTGCGGCGGCGACAAGGAGTGCCGCAGCCAGGCAGCGGGTGCTTCGGGGCCTCAAGGAGGAAGTGGCGCGGTGCTAGAATGAATGGCGAAGGATACACGCAAAACCCCGCCCCGCTGCACCCCATGGATGACCGTTTCGACGCTCTCGAGGCCTGGCTTCGGGAGGTTCTTCCCGGCACGCCGTTGCGCCTGGAAAAGGCCTCCGCGGACGCAAGCTTCCGGCGCTATTTCCGCGTTTTCGCCGGCGATCGCACGCTGATCGCCATGGATGCCCCGCCCGACCGCGAGGACTCCCACGCGTTCGTGCGCGTGGCGGCGCTGCTGCGCGAGGCGGGGCTCCATGCGCCCGAGGTGTTGCACCACGACCTGGCGCGAGGGTTCCTGCTGGTGACCGACCTCGGGACGCGTTCCTATCTGGCCGCGCTGAAGGAGGGCGACGTGGATGCGCTCTTCGGCGACGCCACCACCGCGCTCGCGAAGTGGCAGGCGGCGAGCCGCCCGGGAGTGCTGCCCGTTTACGACGAGGCGCTCCTCGACCGCGAGCTGCAGCTCTTCCCGGACTGGTACATCGCCAGGCACCTCGGGGTCACGCTCTCCGCCCCGCAGCGCGCCGCGCTGGACACGGTATTCCGCCGGGTCCTCGACAACAACGTCGCCCAGGCGCGCGTCTTCGTGCATCGCGACTACATGCCCCGCAACCTGATGGTGAGCGAGCCGAATCCCGGCATCCTCGACTTCCAGGATGCCGTATACGGCCCGGTGAGCTACGACATCGCGTCGCTGTTCCGCGACGCGTTCGTGAGCTGGGACGAGGAGCGCGTGCTCGACGGCACCATCCGCTACTGGGAGAAGGCGCGCCGCGCTGTCCTGCCGGTGCCGCGGGACTTCGCCGCCTTCTGGCGCGACGTGGAGTGGATGGGGCTGCAGCGCCATCTCAAGGTCGCGGGGATCTTCGCGCGCCTCGCCCATCGCGACGGCAAGGCGGGGTACGTCGAGGATGCGCCGCGCTTCATCGGCTACATCCGCCATGCCGCCAACCGCTACGTGGACCTGGCGCCGCTCTGCCGCCTGCTCGACCAGATCGAGGGCGTCACGCCCCGGGCCGGCTACACGTTCTGATGCCCACCGCCCTCATCCTCGCGGCCGGGCGCGGCGAGCGCTTGCGCCCGGTGACCGATCGCATTCCCAAGCCGCTCCTCGTGGCCGGCGGCAAGCCCCTCATCGAGTGGCAGGTGGCGCGGCTGGTCGCCGGAGGGTTTCGCGACCTCGTCGTGAACCACGCGCACCTGGGAGGGATGATCGAGACGGCGCTCGGAGATGGCCAGCGCTTCGGCGCGCGCATTCGCTATTCTCCCGAGGAGGAGGCGCTGGAAACCGCCGGTGGCATCGTCCAGGCCCTTCCGATGCTGGGCGGCGAGCCGTTCGCCGTGGTGAGCGCCGACATCCACGCGGCGTTCGACTACGGGTCGCTCGTGCCCCGCATCGAGTCGATCGCGCGCGACCCGGTCGCCACCGTGGCGCACTTCGTCCTGGTGGAGAATCCGCCCTGGCACGCGGCCGGCGACATGGCGCTGGAAGGCGGCCGGATCCGTCGCGACGGCGAGCACCTCACCTATGGCAACATCGCGGTTTTTCATCCCATGGCGTTCCGCGACATCCCGCCCGGAACCCGGGTCAAGCTCTTTCCCTGGGCCTACGCCCTGGTGGACGCGGGGCGCGTGGGCGGAGAGGTCTACCGCGGCGGCTGGGACAACGTCGGCACCGCGGAGCAGCTGGCCGCGCTGGACCGGAGGATCACTCGATGACGCTCTACGTTCCGCCGCACTTCCGCAACGACGACCGCGACGAGCTGGTGGCGATGATGCGCGCCAACGCGTTCGCCACTCTGGCCTCGAGCGGCCCTGCCGGGCTGCACGTGAGCCACATCCCGTTCGTCATCGACTCCGAAGGCGGCAAGCTCCTCCTCCTGGGCCACGTGGCGCGCGGCAACGAGCAGTGGGGCGCCCTCGAGGCCGCGGCCGACGTCGTGGCGATCTTCCACGGCGCCCATGCCTACGTCTCCCCGTCCTGGTACCAGCAGCAGCCCTCGGTGCCGACGTGGAACTACGCAGTGGTCCACGCGCACGGCAAGGCCACGCTGCTCGATGAAGCCGCGTTGCACGATCTCCTCCTGCGCCTTGCGGCGACCTACGAGTCCGGGCGCGAGAAGCCATGGCGCATGGCGGACCTTCCGGCGGACTACGTGGAGAAAATGATGAAGGGCATCGTCGGCTTCGCGATCGAGGTGACGAAGCTCGAGGGCAAGTACAAGCTGTCGCAGAACCGGCCCGCGGAAATCCCGCGGGTCGTGGCCGCGCTCGAGGCCGGTGGAGAAGCCGCCACGGCCGCCCTGATGCGCGAACATTCTCCCCCGGCCAAGGCGTAATATTCCGAACATGAAACTCGAAAATCCCCTGCAGGTGAAGCAGTTCAAGGCGCGCCGGGCGCGCCTGGCCAAGCAGCTCGGCGAAGGCGTCGTGGTCCTGCCCACGGCCCCCGAGCGCCATCGCAATGCCGACACCCATTACGACTATCGCTGGGACAGCGGCTTCTACTACCTCACCGGTTTCCGCGAGCCGGAGGCGGTGCTGGTCATGGTGGGCGGCGCCAAGCCCCGCGCGATCCTCTTCTGCCGCGAGAAGAACCTCGAGCGCGAGATCTGGGACGGCTACCGTCACGGCCCGAACCAGGCGTGCGAGCTGTTCGCCTTCGACGAGGCATACCCCTACGGCGAGCTCGACCAGCGCATGCCCGAGCTCCTCGCCAACCAGCCGGCGCTCAGCACCACTGTTGGTTCCGATGCCGCGTGGGACCAGCGCGTGGCCGGGTGGCTCAACGCCGTTCGCGCCAAGGTGCGCACGGGCGTAACGGCCCCCACGCAGATCCGCGACGTCCGCGCCGAAGTCAACGAGATGCGCCTCTTCAAGGACGAGCAGGAGCTCGCCGTCATGCGGCGTGCGGGCGCCATCTCGAGCGTCGCCCACGTGCGCGCCATGGGTGCCGCCGCGGGCGGCATGCGCGAGTACGAGGTCGAGGCGGAGCTCATGCACGAGTTCCTGCGCAACGGCGCGCGCGCCCCGGCCTACGGCTCGATCGTCGCCTCGGGCGGCAACGCCTGCGTGCTGCACTACCGAGAGAATTCCGCGGAGCTGAAGAAGGGCGAAATGCTGCTGATCGATGCCGGTTGCGAGCTCGACAGCTACGCCTCCGACATCACGCGCACGTTCCCGATCGGTACCCGCTTCAGCGCCGTCCAGCGCGACGTCTACGAGGTGGTGCTCGCTTCCCAGGAGGCCGCCATCAAGGCGGTGAAGCCGGGCGCGGACTTTATCGACTACCACGACGCCGCCACCCGCGTGCTGGTGCAGGGCCTCATCGACTTCAAGCTCTGCAAGGGCAGCGTCGACGCGGTGCTGGAGAACGAGTCGTACAAGCAGTTCTACATGCATCGCACCGGCCACTGGCTGGGGCTCGACGTCCACGACGCCGGCGACTACATGCGCAAGGGCAAGTGGCGCAAGTTGAAGCCCGGCATGGTGCTCACGGTCGAGCCGGGCCTCTACATCCGGCCCGCCGACAACGTGCCGAAGGCGTACTGGAACATCGGCATCCGCATCGAGGACGACGTGGTTGTCACCGCCAAGGGCCGCGAGGTGCTGACGGCCGAGTGCCCGAAGAGCGTGAAGGACGTCGAGGCGGCGGTCCTCGACCGCTGATGCACGAGCTCGACGTCGCTGTCGTGGGCGCCGGCCCGGTCGGCGCGACGGTGGCGGCGCTCGCCGCGCCCGCCGGCTGGCGCGTGGCGGTCTTCGAGGCGCGGGAGAAGCCTTCCACGGACGCGCGGACGCTGGCGCTTTCCTACGCGAGCCGCGAGCTGCTCGAAGAGGCCGGCGCATGGCCGGATCGCAGCGCCACGCCGATCACCTCGATCCACGTTTCGCAGCGGGGAGGCCCCGGGCGCGCGCTCCTCGAAGCCGCGGACGCGCGCCTTCCCGCCCTCGGTTATACGGTTTCCTACCCGGTCCTCGAGGCGGCACTCGCGGCGCGTCTCGCCGCGGCCGGAGTGCCGATCGAGCGGGGTGCCGCTTGCGAGCGCATCGAGCTCGAACCCTCCCGGGCCACCATTCACCTATCCTCGGGCGCGACCGTCACGGCGCGACTGCTGGTGCTGGCCGACGGTGGCGCCAACGTCGCGCGCATTCCGGGGCTCGCCTTCGAGGAAAAGGACTACCAGCAGCACGCCCTGGTGGCGTCGCTGGAGTGCGATCGTCCCCATGGAGGGCGCGCGTACGAGCGTTTCACGCCGCGCGGGCCGATGGCGCTGCTGCCGGTCGGTGACCGCTATGCGCTGGTGTGGACCGCGGGCCCCAACGAAGTGGCGGATCTCCTTGCGCTGGAGGACGCCGCGTTTCTCTCGCGGTTGCAGGCGGCATTCGGCGATCGCGCCGGGCGCTTCACCGCCGTCGGCAAGCGGGCGTCGTTCCCGCTGCGATTGAAGCGGCTCAACACGCCGATCGCGCTGCGCACGGTCGTGGTCGGAAACGCAGCCCAGTCGCTGCATCCGATCGCCGGGCAGGGGCTCAACCTGGGGCTGCGCGACGCGGCGATGCTGGTGGCGCTGCTGCGCGGCGTGGCGCCGGAGCATCTCGGAAGCGCGGCAATGCTGCGCGACTATCGCAAGTCGCGCGAGCGCGACGCTTCGCGCGGCGTGGCCTTCACCGATGCGCTGGTCTCCGCCTTTTCCGATGGCAGGAAGGTGCCGACCTGGGGCCGCGGGCTCGCCATCGCGGCGCTCGACCTGGTGGCGCCGGCGCGTCGCCTGCTGGCCCGGCGCATGATCCATGGGGCTCCGGCCCCGTGACGACACCGCGCATCCTGGTGTCGGGCGGGGGGCCCGTGGGCCTCGCGCTCGCCTGCGCGCTGCAGGGCGCCGAGGCGACGGTGTTCGAGTCCTCCGCGCCACGGGCGTTGACGCCGGAAACGGATGTGCGCATCTATGCGCTGAGCCCCGGTTCGCGCGCCTTCCTGCGCGATATCGGCGCCTGGGAGCACCTGGACGCCTCGCGCATCGCCCCGGTGAGGCGCATGGAGATTCGCGGCGACCGGGGTGCCAAGCTCGCGTTTTCCGCGCGTCCCGGCGCGGCGCTCGCCTGGATCGTCGAGGCCGGTCGGCTCACCGCGGCACTCGAGGCACAAGCCGCCACGCTGCCCCACGTCACGCTGCGGCGCCCCGCTACCGCGGTGGCCTTCGGCGCCGACGCGGCCGCGTCCTGGGTGGAGCTCGAGGGCGGGGAGCGGGTGGCGGGAGAGCTCCTCGTCGGCGCCGACGGTCCCGATTCCCGGGTACGCGCCGCCCTCTCGATCGCATCCACCGAAGAGGCCTACGAGGAAGTCGCCTTTGTCGCGAATTTCGATGTCGAGGAGTCGCACGGGGACACCGCGCGCCAGTGGTTTCGCGCCGATGGCGTGCTCGCGTGGCTGCCGTTGCCCGGCAAGCGCATCTCGATCGTGTGGTCGGCGCCGCGCGCCCATGCCGGAGCGCTCGCGGCGCTGGAGCCGGAGGCCTTCGCGCAGCGCGTGGCCGACGCGGGCGGCGCAATCCTCGGCAAGCTGCGCCTCGCCTCCCCCATCGCCCGTTTCGAGTTGCGGCGCGTGCTGGTGCCCGATCCCGTGGTTCCCGGAGCGGTGGTCGTGGGAGACGCGGCCCATTCGATCCATCCCCTGGCCGGGCAGGGCGTGAACCTGGGGTTCCAGGATGCACGCGTGCTCGCCGATGTCCTCGCCTCCCGCTCCGGGCTCGAGCGCCCGGGAGACCTGCGCGTGCTGCGCCGCCATGCCCGGGGCCGCCGCGAGGACGTCACCACGATGCAGTTCTTGACCGACCGGCTGGACCAGCTGTTCGCGTCCCCCGGGAGGCAGGCTGCCTGGCTGCGAAATGCGGGCATGGGCTTGGTGGATTCCCAGGAGTGGGCCAAGGGCGCCCTGACCGGCCGCGCAATGCGATAATCGGGTCGTTCAGACCGACCGACGGTGGAACCCGAAACCGCGCCCGGCCTCTAACTCCCTTTCCAGGTCCCCGCCATGCGCATCCTTGCCCTCCTCGCGGTCTTCGCCGCGCTCACCCTGCCTGCCGCCCATGCCCAGGATCCCGTCGCCGAGCGGGTGAAGGCGGAGCTCAAGAAGAAGCTCCCCGAGGCGCCGGTGGACTCGGTGCGCAAGACCCCCTATGGCAACCTCTACGAGGTGGTGGCCGGGGGCGAGATTCTCTACACCGACGACAAGGCCACCTTCATCCTCCTGGGCCCCATCGTCGACCTGAAGACCAAGCAGAACGTCACCGAGGCGCGCCTGCGCCAGGTAAACGCGGTGAAGTTCGAGTCCCTGCCGCTCGAGAATGCCTTCAAGATCGTGCGTGGCAACGGCTCGCGCAAGGTGGCGATGTTCGCCGACCCGAACTGCGGCTACTGCAAGCGCTTCGAGCGCGACCTGCTGGCAGTCAACGACATCACCGTGTACATGTTCCTGTACCCGATCCTGTCGCCCGATTCGACCGAGAAGTCGAAGCTGGTGTGGTGCTCCGCGGATCCGGGCAAGGCGTGGCTCGACCTCATGACCAAGGACGCGGTGCTCCAGGGTGAGGGCAAGTGCGCCAACCCGATCGACAAGAACCTCGCGTTCGGACGCGAGAAGAAGATCAACGGCACGCCGACCCTCTTCTTCGAGAACGGCGAGCGCATCCCGGGGGCCATGCCGATCGCGGAGTTCGAGAAGCGCCTCGCCGCTTCGAAAGTCGCCGCGAAGTAACTCAGGGCGCCGCCGGGGCAACGTAGCCCTTCGGCAGCAGCACCCACATGCGCCCGCCCTGGCGCATGCGCCCTGCCAGCGCGCCCGCCGCATCGCCGAAACCCCAGAAGAAATCCACGCGCACCGCGCCCGCGATGGCGCCTCCGGTGTCCTGCGCCACCATCAGCCGGTTGAGCGGGTCGGCGGCATTGGGCCAGGTGGTGGCGAGGTAGACCGGCGCGCCCAGCGGCACCACGCGGGGATCG
>JBBQBW010000052.1:0-9601 GCA_038318025.1 Burkholderiales bacterium
CCCAATTGAGCTCCCTCAGCCAATTCGCCGGGCAATACGGGCTGCCATCTAACTGCGCGTTGGAGCGGACCGGGGAACATCGTGGGCCGCGTCTCGCGCGGCAATGCAATCGGTGGCCGGCCGCTCAACGCAAGCGTTAGGCGTCATTGGGAAGCAATGTGCCTGAGCTGAAGTTCGAATTGGATCGCCTCGCCGAGTACACGGACGAGGCGCTGATCGCTGAGTTGCGTCGCGTCTCTGAGGCAATTCCGGGGCAGGCACTTTCCCTACGAGCATTTGAGCGTGAGTCGAGGGTTTCGGTTTCAACGATTCGCCGACGGTTCGGAGGTTGGGGCGCAGCCCTCCAAGTCGCCAGCTTAGGAGATCGATATGACGCGAGCACGCTCACTATCAAGGCAAAGGAACAGAGAGGAAAGGGCCTGACGGCCGACGAGATTCTTTTGGAACTTCGCCGCGTCGCGAATCTCCTGGGTCGGGGCATGGTTACCACCGACGAGTTCAATCAGCATTCGCAGCTTGAAGAGGGCGTCGTCCGACGCCGCTTTGGTACATGGAGGGCCGCCCTGCGAAAGGCTGGCCTTGAGGCTGTGCCTCTTGGCCAGCGTTACTCCGATGAAGAATGCTTCGAAAATCTACTTGCGGTGTGGATCCATCACGGAAGACCCCCGAAGCATCTAGAAATGAATCTTCCACCGTCCCAAGTCGGGCCTAAGGCATATATCAAGCGGTGGGGGACCTGGAACAAGACTCTTCATGCCTTCGCTGACCGCGCTAATCGCGACGCGCCGTCTTATCTATGCCGATCGCACGGACGAGATTGCGATCGTCGCCGTCGCCCACCAACGGAAGAGTCCCGGGTATTGGCGTCGGAGACAATGACCCTTGACATCAACTTTGAAGCGCAACACTGATCAAAATTCATAGCACTCCGGTGGGATTTGGTAGCGCAATCGCATGGGGCGGGGCCACACACGGCCACGGAGTTGCGTACATCGTTATCTCGCGAAATCGCGGGCAAATGCGCGCAGAGAAGCACGGTGACGCCTGACAACGGATTCGCGCTGGAAGCCGGTCGCCATATAATCGTATGGCGTATAAGCCATATCCGTGGTAGGCTTCACCGTTGCAATGGCGACCTTCGAGTGGGATCCCTCAAAGGATCTCGAAAATCAACGGAAACACAAGGTCATCTTTTCGGAGGCGCAATATGCCTTCGCTGATGCGGGGCGCGTCATTGCCGAGGACCTCGATCACAGCACCAGGGGAAAGCGATATTTCTGCTTTGGCCGGGTGGAGCGAGGCGTACTGACAGTCCGCTTCACTTTTCGAGGCGGCATCATCCGGATCTTCGGCGCTGGCTTCTGGCGCAAAGGGAAAGCCATCTATGACCGCGAAAGCCAAGTACACAAGTGAACCGATCGGGGAGTACCGAGTCGTCCCCGATTTTCTTCCCCCTCCGGACCAGCTTGCGTTTCGTGATGAGGGGGTCAAGGTGACCATTGCCCTCAGCAAACGGAGTGTCGAGTTCTTCAAGGCGCATGCCGCAAAGAACCAGACGCAGTATCAACGGATGATCAGGCAGTTGCTCGATGCATACGTGGAAGCGTATGCGGAACCTCAAACCACGCGTTCGAGCGGACGCGTTATCCGAGGTGCTGCGCGTCCGGGTCGCCGCTCAACTTAGGCGTTGGGCGTCATGCGTTGGGCCGCATGGCATCAGAGCACACGACATCGCCGCGTAGGTAGCGGGCTTCGCGATGTATTCTGCATGCAATTACTGGAGGGAGGCGCAGGCATGCGTATTGCGTTCATGGGCTCCGGCGGACTGGGCGGCTACTTCGGTGCCCGGCTTTGCGAAGGAGGTGCCGATGTGCATTTCATTGCCCGCGGCAAGCACCTTCAGGCCATGCGAAGCCAAGGCCTGCGAGTGGAAGGTCCCGAACCCATCTACATCGCTCGCGTCAACGCGACTGACGATCCAGCAGAAGTCGGCGTCGTCGATTTCGTGATGCTTTGCGTCAAGCTGTGGGACACCGAAGCGGCGCTGCAGCAGATCCGCCCAATGGTTGGCACCGGCACGACAGTCATCTCGTTTCAGAATGGCGTTCTGAAGGATCGGTACTTGCGAGCCGCCTATGACGAATCGCAGATCATGGGTGGCGTCGGGTACGTCGCAACGACGATCGATAGACCGGGCGTCATACGCCAGACGGGGCCCATGCAGAGGCTGCTGTTCGGCGAGTTTGATGGCTCGCGGTCACCCCGTGGGCAGGCGCTTCTCAAGGCCTGCCTCGCGGGCCGCATCAAGGCAGAGTTCTCCGAGAACATCCTTCGCGAGATTTGGCAGAAGTATGTTTTCCTGGTGGGGCTGTCGGGGACCACAACGACGATTCGCAAGCCCATTGGCCCGATCCGCGAGAATCCACAGACACGCGCCTTCCTGCTCGAGGTGATGCGCGAGGTTGTGGCGGTTGGAAGGGCACATGGTGTGGACTTGCCCGAAGACTATGCCGAGGTGCGCCTCCAGCTTGCGGACGATGTGGCCCATGACATGACTTCGTCGATGCATCACGATCTCGAGCAAGGCAATCCGTTGGAGGTCCGCTGGCTCTCCGGGGGCGTTGTGGAGCTTGGCCAGCGCAAAGGTGTATCCACACCCCTGAACCGCGTGATCAGCGACATCCTCGCGCTGCACGCTGCCGGAAAGCCGAGCACAACGTGACGCAACCCGTTGTTGCCTGAAAGTGCTGCCGGACTCTTGAGAAGGCATCCTTCTCGATAGCGGCATAGTCGTGAAACTCCGGGCCCTCACCGGTGTCGCACCGTGCTCGCAATGGATTGCGTGCTCGCCGGGTGCGCAAACGAATCGTGGTCGGCCGCTAAACTCAATCGTTCGACGTCACAGGAGAGATCCGTGCACCCCTACAGAAATTTCGTTTTGATGATCGTGGCCTCTTCCGTGCTGATGTTCTGCTTGATGTACCTGAACACCTATCAGCTCAGCCACGTCTGGTTCAGTCAGACCCGCATGTTCATGACCTTCATCATGGCAGGCAGCATGGCGCTGGTAATGCTTTTTTTCATGCGCAACATGTACAAGGACAAGAGGGCCAACCTGGCCATCGTCATGGGCGGCGTCGCTCTCATGGGCCTGGGTCTGTGGCTGGTTCGCAGCCAGGCCACTGTAGGCGATATCGCCTGGATGAAGGCGATGATTCCACACCACTCGATTGCGATTCTCACAAGCGAGCGCGCGCAGATCACCGACCCTCGCGTGAGGAAGCTGGCTGATGCAATCATCGAGGCGCAGCGGCGGGAAATCGGCGAGATGGAGTTCCTGATCCAGGACATCGGGGGTCGGCCAGCGGAGGCATCACGCAAGTGATGCAATCGATTTCCGTTGCGACCTTGAAGGCAATCACCGATGCGTTCAACGCCCACGACCTGGACGCCATCATGGAATTCTTCGCTGACGATTGCTCGCTGGACCTGCCTCGGGGACCGGATCCCTGGGGCCGGCGGTTCACCGGCAAGGCGGCCGTGCGGGAAGGGTTGGCGCTTCGCTTCAAGGGCCTTCCGGATGTCCACTACGGTGACGAGCGCCACTGGGTGAGCGGCAACATGGGCGTGTCCGAGTGGCTGCTGACTGGCACGACACCGGAGGGAGCCAGGATTCAGGTACGCGGATGCGACCATTGGGAATTCCGAGGCGGGAAGGTGATCCGGAAAGACTCGTACTGGAAGATGGTTGAGAAGTCCCTGTGAGGCAGCTCGCCGGCATGCGGGTAGGCGTGACGAAGGCCAGCAGCTCCGAGCGCGAGCTCTCGGGCGTGATCAAGGCCGCGACGCTGGTGCCGGTAACCTCCCTCAAGGACGGGCGCGAAATGTTCGCCGCGGGTAAGCTCGATGCCTACGCGACCAACAAGGCGATTTGATTCGCGCCGGCGATGCCCTTCACCCCCTTTCATATGGGCCCCGCCCTCGCGCTGAAGAGCGTGACCGGAGACCGCTTCAGCATCCTGATGTTCGGACTGGCCCAGGTCGTGATCGACATCGAGCCCCTGATCGGGCACCTCCGGCGCACCGACGTTCACGGCTGGACCCACACCTATCTCGGCGCGACGGTGATCGGAGGAGTGGTCTTGTTGCTCGGCCGGCCGATCGCGCTCGCTATCCTGAATCGCTGGAACGGCGAGCTTCGGCGCTTGCGGTTGGATTGGCTCACCTCGCCAGGCGAGATCGCATGGCTTCCCGCCGCGCTCGGCGCCTTTGTCGGCACCTACAGCCACGTGGTCCTCGATAGCGTGATGCACGACGACATGCGGCCGCTCGAGCCATTCTCCAGCGCCAACGGACTGCTATCGCTGGTTTCCCTCCCGGCGCTTTACCTCGGATGCGTCGTGGCCGGGGCGGCAGGGATCTTGCTGTGGGTCGGCCGGCACGGGTTGCGCAAGGCGGTGCTCAGCGTGCCTCGAAAGCCGCCTTGATCCATTGCGGCGTGCCTTCCTGCAGCAGGACCACATCGAAGCGGCACCGGGGTGGAGTGCGCATGCGGGTGAGAAAGTGCCCGGCCGCCGCGATGATGCGCCGCTGCTTGCCCTGCGTGATGCTTTCCACCGCGCCGCCGTAGCGGCTCGAAGAGCGCAGCCGCACCTCCACGAACACCAGCACCTCGCCCTCCGCGCAGATGAGGTCGATCTCGCCGAAGCGGGTGCGGTAGTTGCGGGTGATGAGGGTGAGGCCCTGGCGCTCGAGGAAGCGCGCCGCCTGGTCCTCCCCCTCGCCGCCGGCCAGCTGCGCGGCGGTGCGGCGCGGCTGCGGGGTCACTGCGGCGTGTTGCGTGACACCACGCGGCCACCATCGACTTCCGAGGGCAGCAGCGCACGTTCGAAGGAGCGGCCCGACTCCATGCCGATGCGGCCGGTGACCCCATCCAGCGCCATGTGCCCCGCCTCCGCCTTGAAGATCAACTGCGCGATGCGGTAGGCATCGATGCCGTAGGCGTACAGCCGCTCCTCGTCCACGGAGAGGCCGCCGCGGGCGGGAGGGTAGGCCATGACGCCGGGATGATCGGGTTGCACGAACCAGGGCATCTCCATGTAACGCACCCCCTGCAGGTCTACGTTGACCGTGGAATCGGCGCGGGGATTCACGCTGTGCGAGGTGGCGTAGATCGGCAACGTTCCGGAGACGTAGGGGCGCACTGCGCGGGCGCTATCGGCGTCGAGGGCGAAGAACACCATGTCGGCGCGCAGGGTGGCGAGGCGCTCGCGGATCGCCGGGGCCTCCTCGATATTCCCGGAGAACGGCAGGCGGCGGATCTCCCCGGCGGCGCGGCTCCATTCGCGCTCGAACGCTTCCTGCACCCTTCGGGCCAGCGGCGTCGGGTTGGCGATCACCACCGCCTGGCGGAAGCCGTCGGCCACCGCCAGCAACGCCGATTGCCGCGCCTCGCTCTCGAGCGAGAGGGAGACGTGGAACAGGTTTTCCGGCAACTGGCCCTCGGTGCCGGGCCGCGTGCCGATGGGCTCGTTCAACGCCAGCACCGGCTGGCGCACGCAATCGCTGCGGGCGAGGCCCTGGGCGCCGTCACGGGTAAGGCCCGCCACCACCAGGAAGGCACCGGCGGCTTGCGAATGCCGGCACGCCTCGAGGAGGCCCGCGCCCTCGTTGTCCACCGCGGTCATGATCACCAGCGGCCCCTCAGGGCCCGCGGCCTCGGCGGCCACGTTGAAGCCCAGGCGCACGGCCTCGGCGAGCCGCCCCAGGGCGGGCGAAGTGGTGGGCAGGATCAACGCGATGTGCGGGCGGCCTCCCGGGGCGGGCGCCTTGACGGGAGCCGAGAGCGCCGGGGAGGGGCGCAACGACGGGGCGTCGCGCAACGGACGCACCACGGTGGTGGGGGCGAGGCCGGTGGTGGGATCCACGTACGGCGGCATCTCGTCGGCGTGGCGGTAGGGGATCTCGACCGGCGGCCAGCACGTCGGCGCGGTTGTGCACCGCGGGCGGTCGGCCGACAATGCCGGCCAGGACCACGAGGCAATCCAGAGAAGGAGAAGCGCGCTGAAACGCGGCATGGAAGAGGGCACTGCGTTGGATCCCGGATTATATGTGGTGGCCACCCCCATCGGTAACCTCGGGGACGTGACGCGTCGGGCTTTGGAGACGCTGAAGAACGCAGACGTCATAGCTGCCGAGGATACGCGCGTCACGCGCTCGCTGCTCACCCACCTCGGCATCGCCGCGAAGGTGGTCGCGCTGCACGCTCACAACGAGCGCCGCGCCGCGGACCAGGTGGTGGAATGGATTGCCGCAGGGCAATCCGTGGCGTTGGTGAGCGATGCCGGCACGCCCGCGGTCAGTGACCCCGGATCGCTGGTGGTGGCGCAAGTGATGGCGGCGGGGCAGCGCGTGATCCCGATCCCGGGTCCCAGCGCGCTCACCGCGGCGCTCTCGGCCTCGGGCATCGAGTTCGACGGCGTGGTGTTCGCGGGTTTCCTCCCGGTCAAGGGAACCGAGCGGCGCGAACGGCTCGCTGCCCTGGCCGCCGGCCCCTGGGCGATCGCGCTCTTCGAGTCGCCCCATCGCATCGCCGCCACCCTCGGGGACCTGCACCAGGCGCTGGGCAACCGCGATGTCGTGGTGTGCCGCGAGGTCACGAAGATGTTCGAGACCATCACGCGCATTCCGCTCGCCGAGGCGCGTGCATGGGTCGAGGGCCACGCCGACCGCCGCCGCGGGGAGTTCGTGCTGGTGGTCGAGGGACGGCCGGTGGATGCGTCGCCGGCCATCGACGCGCACGAGCTGTTGACGGCGCTCCTCGCCGACATGCCGGTCAAGTCCGCCGTCGCCCTCGCCGTGAAGCTCACTGGCGGCAAGAAGAACGAGCTCTACTCGCTCGCCCTCGAGCTTCGGGGTCAGACTCCCAAGGACGCTTAGGGGTCAGACTCCCAAGAGTTGGGGGGTCAGGCTCCGAGGGAGCGGGATGATTGCGCGCTGGGAGTCTGACCCCGAAGCGCTGTTGGGAGTCTGACCCCTAACGCCGCGCCCAGACGGCGGCGAAGAGCAGCGACCAGGCGGCGCCGATCGCCACCGAGGCGCCGATGGCGCGCAGCACCGGGGTGGCCGAAGTGGCGAGGATGCCGAAGGTGATGAGGGTGGAGGCGCTGCAGAGGGCGAGCGCCAGGCGCGTGCGGGCTCGCTCCTCGTCGTCCTCGGGCGGACGCTCGAAGAAGAGCGCGTAGTTGAGGCCGATGCCGAGCACCAGCAGAAGCGCCACGAGGTGAAAGACGCCGAGGCGGTGGCCCAGCAGCGCGAGGGTCGCGACGGTCAGTGCGAGCGCCGCAGCCACGGGTACTGCCACGCGCACCGCGCGTCGCGGGGAGGCGAGGCCGATCGCCAGCAGCGCCAGGATCAGCAGCGCGCCGATCCCGGCCTGCTGCAGCGCCTCGCGCCGGAAATTCTCGAGCATGTCCGACGACACGCGCTTCAGGTCCACGAGGCGCGTGCGTCCCGCCCCGTCCTTCGCCACGGCCTCGGCGAGGCGGGCCACGTCGGCCACGCCGCCCATCGAGGTGAGCGCCAGCCATTCGCCATCGAAGTTGATGAGCTGGGAATTGAGGCGCGCGCCGAGCGCCGTGCCGTCGAAGGCGGCGCGGGTAACCGGGGGAGCAGCCCGCGCGTCCGCCACGTCCTTCAGGAACGGCTCGAACGCGTCGGGTTTGTAGGGCAGGCCCCTGAGCGCCGCGCGCAGGTTGGCCTCGAGCACGGGCGCCTCGGGAAGCGCTGCTCGCCGCGCCGATTGCGTCGCCGGCGGGGGCAGGTAACGCGCCGGGGAGTCGAAGCTCGCAAGCAGTCCCTCGCTGCGCCAGCGCTCCAGGGGCTCATGCATCGCTTCGGCCGCCTCGAGCGCCTCGGCCTCGGTCTTCCCGGTGCTTGCGAGGAACACACTCACCTCCGGAGCTCCCATCTCGCGGCGCAGGCTCGCGTCGAGCGTGCGCAATGAAGCGGGCACGGGGCTCAGTGCGGCAAGGTCGCGCTCCCACCACGCGGGATGCGTCGCGACGAGACCCACGGCCGCGATGGCGACAGCAGCGAGTGAGATGCGACCCGGCCATTGCGACGCGGCGAGGCGGGCGCTGGTGGGAATGGCCAGCCGCGGAAACGCGAGGATGCGATCGCCCAGCAGCCAAGGAATCAGCCGGTGCGAAGCGAGCCCGGCCACCACCACGCCCACCATCGTGAGGATCCCGAGTTGCGCCAGGCCCTGGAAGCTCGAGAGGGCCAACGCCAGCGCGCTCGCCACGGTGGTCAGCACCGCCAGCATCAGCGTGCGCCCCACGCGCCGCGCCGCCTGCGCCGCGGTCTCGCCACGGCTCGCGTTGAGCAGCACGTAGCTCGGGTAGTCCACCGACTCGCCCACCAGGGTGGCCGCGAACGCGAGCGTGATCGCATGCACCGTGCCGAACAAGACCTGCACCACCAGCACACCGGCGACGAGGCCCAGCGCCGTGGGCACCAGCACCAGCGCGATGGCGAGCGGCGAGCGATAGACGACGACCAGCAACAGCAGGATCAGCCCGGCCGACCAGTAACCGAGCTTCACGGTGTCGGCGCGAATCAGCCGCCGCGATTCGGCGGCGAAGACGCCCGGCCCGCTCATCGTGAGCGCCACTTCGGGAGACGTTTGCGCCATCGCCGCGCGCACCCTCGCCATCGCCTCGGCCTGACCCACACTGTCAAAGCCCGCCGCCTTCGTCTGCGCGAGGAGGAACGCATGGCGCCCATCGGCGCTGAACCACACGCCGTGGCGCACGGTGGGCCCGGCGCCGGATGACATGCGCGCGAGCAACGCGGGCAGCTCGCCGGTGGGATCGCGCGCGAGGGTGGCGCGGGTGAGGATGCCGGCAGGTGAGGCCAGGGTGGCGAGGCTTTCCTCCAACGCCTCGCGCAATCCCTGCTGGGTGAACCGACGTGCCTCGACCTGCGGGCTCAAGGCATAGCGGTGCCGCATCAACGCCTCGGCCTGCGCCGCGAACTGCTCGCGGCCGCCGTTGGTGGCGAACTCGAAGGCGGGATCGGCGGCGAGGCGCGTGGCGAGCGCGCGGCTCGCCTGGGCCAGCGTCCGGTCGTCGCCGCCTTCCAGAGCCACCAGCATGAGGCGGGATACCAGCCCTTCGCGCAGCTGCGCCACCAGCAGGCGCTCTTGCGCGGTGGCCGAGGGCGGCAGGAATGCGGAGAAGTCGGCCTCGATGCGCACCCGGCTCGCGGCGAGCGCGGCGAGGCCCACGAAGAACAGCAGCGCCAGCGTGTAGCGAACCAGCGGCCGCGGCGAGGTCACCCTCAGCGCACCTGCAGCATGGAGCGGTCGCCGCCGGCCTCGCGCACCTCGATGGTGGCGACCTTGCCGGCGTGGCCGGTGATGGTGACGCGCTCGACGGCGCGCGCCACCTCGTCGTCGATGGGCGTGAGGTCGAGTTGCCACTGCGCTTCGGTGCCGCTCGTGGCGAGGCGGAAGTATTCGCGCAGCTGCTTCTCGTCGCCGGCCAGCACGCCGCGCAGGCTCGCGGCGAAGGCGGCCAGCAGCGGCTGGCTCGAAAGC
>JBBQBW010000053.1:0-9587 GCA_038318025.1 Burkholderiales bacterium
GTTACCAGTAACGGCGCCCGTCCCGGTGGCCGTAGCGCCCGTCGTTATAGGCCCGGGTGTAGCCGTTCGAGTAGCGCGGCACATATGCCGAGTGCGGGGTGTAGTAGGTGCGGCCGCGATAGCCGTTCCCGTCGTAGCGGCTGCCGCGATAGCTGCGGTAATCGCGATGGTCGTAACGGTCGCTCGCGAAGCCCGCACCGGCCAGCGCGCCCAGCAGGCCGCCCACCACCGCGCCATCGCGGCCGTTGACCGAGCTGCCGATGAGGGCGCCGATGCCCGCGCCCACCAGCGCGCCATTGGCGCGGTCGCTGCGGGCTTCGGCGGCCATCGGCACTACGGCAATGGCGCCGGCGACGGTTGCGATCATCAGGGTCTTCTCGAACATGGTTGCCTCCTTGGGGGGACATCACGCCAATTCGGCGCTCAAGAGTAAGAACGCCTTCGGGGCCGGATCGTTGTCCCCGTACACACTCTGTTACGACTGCGTTTGTGGCTGCGATGCGACGCGCGCCGTCGGATGGCCCCTACGCAGCCTCGCTTTGTGACATGCGCGCTCCGCGAGCGTAGTGAGTTCGGATGGCCGCGGAATTACCCCCGGTGCAGCCGATCTATCGGGGATGAAGCGTTTCCTGGCCGTTGCGTTGCTGCTGGCGGGTGTTGCCCACGGGCAGCCCGAGCGCGCGCTGCGCGCCGAGGGCGTGCGCGCGGAGCCGGAGGTCCAAGGGCCGGTGGCCGAGCACCCGCGCGCCAAGGCCGCCGTCGCCGCGCCGATCCGCGTGAGCCACGTGATCCTCGCCGAGGGTTTCGCGGCGGACCTGTCGAAGGCCTTCGCCTCGACGGTGAAGCCGGGCACGCCGCTGCAGGTGGGCTTCAGCCGCGCGGTGCCCGACCTCGCGACGGCCCGGGAGGCCAGCGCGCGGCTCGGGTGGGAGTCCCGCGATGATGGCACGCTGCTCGCGGCCGTTGCGGTGACTTCCCCGGGCGCCGTGGCGCTGCGGATGGGGCTGCGCATCGACTCACTTCCCGCGGGCGCGTTGCTGCGTTTCTACGGCGCATCGGGGCAGGATCCGTTCGAGGTCACCCTGGACGAGATCGCGCAGTTGCCGACGCTGCCGCAGTACTGGTCGCCGGTGGTGGAGTCCCAGACCATCGTGATGGAAGTGCAGCTCGCCCCCGGCAGCAGCCCCGCGGACGTGCGCATCTCGAGTCCGGAGGTATCGCACCTCGTCGCCTCGCCCGCGACCGGCTTCCCGGTGGCGAAGGCCGCCGCCTCCTGCAACGTCGATGCCGCGTGTTACCAGGGCGCGTGGAGCCAGGAGAGCAACGCTGTGGCGCGCATCCTCTACACCCGCGACGGCGCCACCTACGTCTGCTCCGGCACGCTGCTCGCCGACAAGGACCCGTCCACTTCGATTCCGTACTTCCTCACCGCCAACCACTGCGTCTCGAGCCAGGCGGTGGCGAGCACGCTGCAGAGCTACTGGTTCTACCGCGCGAGCGCCTGCGACAGCGCCACCCGCGGCAACTACCGCACCCTCACCGGCGGGGCCACGCTGCTCTACGCCAGCGGCACGACCGACACCACGCTGATGCGGCTCAACACCACGCCGCCCACGGGCGTTACTTACGCGGGCTGGATCACCGGCTCGACGCTCACGACCGGCACGCGCGTCGCGGGGCTGCACCATCCCACCGGCGACCTGCAGAAGATCAGTTTCGGCAACGTGCGCGGGTACTACCAGTGCAGCGCGGGGGAGGGCAAGGAATTCAGCTGCTACGGCTCGACGCCGCTCGCCTCGACGTTCTACGCGGTGACGTGGCGCGAAGGGGTCACGGAGTCGGGCAGCAGCGGCTCGGGAATCTTCCTCGACGACGGGCGCTACCTGGTGGGCCAGCTCTACGGCGGCAATGGCTCGTGCAGCGAGTCCGGATCTGATTTCTACGGCCGGTTCGACGCGGCCTACGACGCGGGGCTGTCTCGCTGGCTGGGCGCGGCCTCCTCGCACACGCCATCGTCGCCTTCGTTGCAGCCGCAGTTCAACTACGGCGACATGTGGTGGAACCCGGCGGAGTCGGGGTGGGGTGTCGCGCTCACGCAGCACGAGGATCGGCTCTTCGCCACCTGGTATGCGTACGACGGCAACGGGCGGCCGGTGTGGCTCACGATGTCCGGCGGGACGTGGACCTCGCCCGCGCGGTTCACGGGTGACCTCATCATGACCGCCGGGCCCGAGCCTACGGGGGTGTTCGATCCCGCGCGGGTTTCGCGGACCCGGGTCGGGGCCGCCACCTTCGACTTCTCCGCGTTCGATCGCGGCACGCTCACCTGGTCGGTGAACGGGGCCTACGCCTCGCGTGCCATCTCCCGGCAGCTGTTCGGCCCGGCGGAGACCGCCACGGCCCCCAGTGTCGGCGACTTGTGGTGGAACGCGGCCGAATCGGGCTGGGGGCTCTCGATCTCGCAGCAGTACCGCACGCTCTTCGCGGTCTGGTACTCGTATCGCGGCGACACGAGCCCCGCGTGGTACGTGATGTCGGGCGGTAGCTGGACCGCCCCCGACACCTATAGCGGAACGCTTTACCGCACGGGCGCGGAGCCGGCGCCGTTCTTCGCGGGCTCGTTCAACCCCTCGAGCGTCACGCGCACGCCGGTCGGCAGCCTCACGCTGCGCTTCACCGGGCCTTCCACCGCGGTGATGACGTATTCTGTGGACGGCGTCACGGGCACCAGGAACATCGCACGCCAGCCTTTCTGACCGGAGAACCTTGATGAGCGCGCCGCGGCCGAAGCACTTCTCGATGATCCGCGAGTTCCACATCGCGGATTTCTTCACCCTGGGCAACGCGGCCTGCGGCATCGGCGCGGTGCTCTTCGCCATGCTCTACATCGAGGGCAAGTCGATGCACGCGTTTTACATCGCGTGCGCGCTGGTTCCCCTCGCGTTCTTCTTCGATGTCCTCGACGGGCGCATCGCCCGCGCGCGGCACGAGAACTCGGCGCTGGGCCGCGAGCTCGATTCGCTGGCCGACGTGATCTCCTTCGGCGTCGTTCCCGCCGCGCTGGCGTTTGCCGCGGGAATGCGCGGCGGCTGGGACGGCGTGATCCTCGCGTACTTCGTCTGCTGCGGGGTGAGCCGGCTCGCGCGCTACAACGTGACGGCCGAGGCCATGTCTGGCGCCGAGGGCAAGGTGAAGTATTTCGAGGGCACCCCCATTCCCACCTCGGTGGTGCTGGTGGGCGTGCTCGCGTTCGCGGCGTGGCAGGGGCGGATGGGAGACTCGCTCTACGGCGGCGTGTGGACGATCGGACCCTGGATGCTCCATCCTCTGGTCCTGCTCTTCGCCCTTTCCGGCTCGCTCATGATCAGCAAGACGCTGCGTATCCCGAAATTCTGATGAACGGCGCGGAGAGCCTCGTCCGCTCGCTGGTGGCGAGCGGCATCGACACCTGTTTCGCCAATCCCGGCACGTCTGAAATGCATTTCGTGGCGGCGCTCGACCGGGTGCCGGGGATGCGCTGCGTTCTCGGGCTCTCGGAGTCGGTGGTTTCGGGCTGCGCCGATGGCTACGCGCGGATGGCGGGGAGGCCTGCGGCGACCTTGCTGCATTGCGGGCCGGGGTTCGCCAACGCGATTTCCAACCTGCACAACGCCCGGCGGGCCCACTCCCCGGTGGTGAACATCGTCGGCGACCACGCGACCTTCCATCGCGCCTACGACCCACCGTTGCTGGCGCAGACCGAGTCCCTGGCGCGCGCGGTGTCGTACTGGGCGCGGGTGACGGGTTCGGTTCGGCAGGTGGGCGCGGATGCGGCGGCCGCGGTGCAGGCGGCGCGCGCTTCTCCCGGACATATCGCGACGCTGATCCTGCCCGCCGACCATGCCTGGAACGAGGGCGGAGTCGCCGAGATCGCGATGCCGGTGCCGCCCCCGGTAGCGCCATCGGATCCCGTGGTGCGCAAGATCGCGCAGGTGCTCGCGACAGGCGAACCCGCCGTGATGGTCCTCGGCGGCAACGCCCTCACCGAAGCGGGGCTCGCCGCCGCGTGGGCGCTGGCGCAGGCCACGGGGTGCGAGCTGCGCGCGCCCACGCAGGTGCCGCGCATGGCGCGCGGGCGCGGCCGGCCGGCCGTGGACCGCATCCCCTATTCGGTGGACGCGGCGGTGAAGTCGCTCGCGCGCTTCCGCCACGTGATCCTGGTGGGCGCCACCGCCCCGGTCGCCTTCTTCGCCTATCCCGGCAAGCCCAGCCTCGTCGCCGCCCCCGACGCCAGCTACCACGTGCTCGCCACCCCGGAGGAGGACTCCCTCGCCGGAATAAATGGGGTCAGAACCAGTTTTCCTGCGTCCTTGGGGGTCAGACTCCCAACGCAGGACGGTGGGAGTCTCACTCCGAAGGACGCACGGTCGCGCGTTGGGAGTCTGACCCCGAAGGACGCACGGTCGCGCGCTGGGAGTCTGACCCCGAAGGAATTCAGCCCGGAGGCGTTCGGGCACGCGCTGGCGAGCGTGCTGCCAGAACAGGCGATCGTGGTGGAAGAGGCGGTGACTTCGGGACGGGAGCTGTTTGCGCCCACGTTCGAGGCGGCGCCCCACGACTGGCTGCAGATCACCGGCGGGTCGATCGGCCATGGCTTCCCATGCGCGACGGGGGCGGCGGTGGCGAGCCCGGAGCGCAAGGTGGTGTGCCTGCAGGCCGATGGCGGCGGGATGTACTCGCTGCAGGCCCTGTGGACCCAGGCGCGTTGCCATCTCGATGTGGTGAACGTGGTCTTCGCCAACCGCCGCTACAAGATCCTCGAAGGGGAGCTGAAGGCCGTGGGTGCTCAGCCCGGGCCCGCGTCGAGCGAACTCTTCGACCTCTCGCGTCCCGTTCTCGACTGGGTGAAGCTCGCCGAAGGCATGGGGGTGGAGGCGAAGCGCGTCGACGACCTCGTGGCTTTCGCCGACGTGTTCAAGGCCGCCTGCGAGCGCAAGGGACCGTTCCTGATCGAGCTGGTGATTCCCTAGGAGCGGGCTAGAGAAACATCCCGGCCGGCAGCGGAACCTGCAACACGAACTTGAAGATGGCGTAGAGGCCGCCCAGCACCGCGGCCCCGGACAGCGCGTACATGACCGCCATGCGCGGCGTCCAGCGGTCGTAGTTCGAGATCACGAGGATCGCCGCATAGCAGGCGATGCTGGTGACGAGGAAGCCCACCCGCTCCAGCAACAGCGCCCAGGCCACGAGCACCACCATGAGGGCCACGCGGCGCCAGGTGGAGGCGGCCGGCGCGGGCGCCGCGCCTGCGGGCCGCAGGAACGCCACCGCGATGTACGCGACCGACAACAGGATCATCGTCACCGCGATGGTGCGCGGGAACACCGCGCCCAGCGGCGTGAATTCGCGCGAAAACCAGAGGGCCAACCCCCCGATCACGATGAAGAACGCGGCCCCGGCGATACCCGGGAGGTCGCGGCGCGCGGCGCTTTCACTCATTGGTCGGCCCTTTCACGCGGCGGCGCGCGGTAAACACGGGGTACATGAGCCCGATCAGGATGAAGACGATGATCCCGATCGAGATCGGGCGCGTGAAGAACTCGCTCACGGGCTCGCCGCGCGCGTTGCCGATGAGGTATCCGCGCACGAAGCCGGACTCCGCGATGGTGCCCAGGATCAGCCCCAGGACGACGGGCGAGGCGGTGAAGCCCGCGCGGCTCGCGAGCCAGCCGAAGATTCCGAGCGCCACCATCTGCTGCACGTCGTGGGCGTTGTTGTGCACCGCGAAGCTGCCGACGATGGTGAGGAACGCGACCGACGGCACCAGCAGCGCCTTGGGGATGGAGACGATCGACTTGTAGGCGTAGCGGCCGATCACGAGTCCGATCGGCAGCATCAGGAGGGTGGCGATGAAGAGGCCGTAGATGAACGTGTAGACGATCTCGCTCTGCTCGCCGAACAGCTGCGGGCCGGTGCGGATGCCCTGGACCATCAGGGCTCCCAGGATCACGGCGTCCGGCGGCGTGCCCGGGATGCCGAGCACCAGCGTGGGGATGAACCCGCCGCCGACGGTCGCGTTGTTCGAGGACTCGGTGGCGAGGATGCCGTCGGGCTCGCCCTTGCCGAAGCGCTCGGGATGCTTCGCCACCCGCTTGGCCTCGGAGTACGCGACCAGCGAGGCGATCGAGCCGCCGGCGCCCGGAAGGATGCCAACGACCGTGCCGATGAGCGAGCTCCGTGCGAGGTTCACCTTCGAGGCCCACGCGATGCGCAGCGCCTCTCCCAGCCGGAAGCCGGCCACCTGGTGGGTGAGCTTGAGGTGCGGATCGGGCGTTGCGACCAGGTCGATCAGCACCGGAACGCAATAGAGCCCGATCAGCGCGGAGACCACGTCGAAGCCGCCGAGGAGCGCATTGAAATCGCCCACGTAGCGGATGTCTCCGCCGACCTCGGCCACTCCCACGGTGCCGAGCAGCAGGCCTACACAGGCGCCGATGAGGCCGCGCAGCACGCTGCCTTCCGAGAGGCTCGCGATGAGGGTGAGGCCGAACACGGCGAGCCAGAAGTACTCCACCGGCCCGAACTTGAGCGCCATCTGCGCCATGGGTGGCGCCAGGAGCAGCAGGAATGCCGCGCCGACCAGGCCGCCGATCACCGAGGCGAGGCAGGCGAGCGTGATCGCGAGGTCGCCATCGCCCTTCTTGGCCATCGGGTAGCCGTCGAAGGTGGTGGCGATCGCGGAGGGCGTGCCCGGAGTGTTGAGCAGCACGGCCGAATAGGCGCCCCCGTAGATGGCGCCGGTGTAGATGGCGCCCAGCGCGATCAGCGCCGACGAGGGCGGGATGCCGAAGGTGAAGGGCACCAGCACCGCGATCGCCATCGTGGCCGTGAGGCCCGGCAGCGCGCCGATGATGGTGCCGGCGATCACGCCGCCAACAGCCAGGAGGATGTTGAACGGCGTGAGTGCCCCTAGCAGGAACTCGATGCCGGGCATGGGCCGGCTACTTCTTCATGATCCCCATTTCCCTGGCGATCGCCTCGGTCTCCTTCTGCTCCTTCGCCATGAAGGCGTCCATCTGGTCGAGGCCGATGTCCACCATCGCGAAGCCCTTGTCTTCCATGCTCTTCACGAAGGCCGGGTCCTTGTTGATCTTGCCGATCAGGTCGGAGACCTGCTTCTGGAGCGCCTTGGGCGTCGTGTTGGGCACGGCGAGGCCGCGGTACGCGCCGCTCACGAGGCCGTAGCCCATCTCCTTGAAGGTGGGACAGTCCGGCAGCGCGGGATGGCGCTTCTCCATCGCCACGGCCAGGCAGCGCACCTGCGAGCCGAGCTGCACGCCGACGGTGCTGTAGCTGAACGCGGCCGAGACGTGCTTGCCGAGGAGCGCGGTATTCGACTCGCCCGTGCCCTTCGAGGGGATGTACGTCGTGGTCATGCCCGCGAGCTTGTCGAAGCGGCGCTGCGCGAGGTGGTTGGCGGAGTTGGTGCCGGAGCCCGTGAAGGTGACCGTGCCCGGCGCCTTCTTGGCCGCGGCGATGAGGTCCTTCAGCGTCTTGTGGGGGCTGTCGGCGGGAACCATGATCGCGTCCGGGGTGTAGTGGAACCAGTAGACGTTGGCGATCTCCGCAGTCTTGTAGCCCACGTCCTTCTGCAGCGGCTGCAGGACGATGTGCGGCAGGTTGGTGCCGATGATGGTGTAGCCGTCGCCCGGGACGCTGTTGATCTGCGACCAGGCCGCCGCGCCGCCCGCACCCGCCTTGTACTGGATCGCGACCGACTGGCCAGTGTACTTCTTGAAGAACGGCTCCTGCAGGCGCGCGGAGACGTCGGACTCGCCGCCGGGACCGAAGGCGATGATGTAGCTGATGGTCTTTTCAGGGTAGGCAGCCGCGGCGATGCCGATTGCTGCAGCGGTGAGGGCGATGGCGCCGGCGAAAGTCTTCACGATGGACTTCATTGGGTCTCTCTCCTTGCTGTTTGGATGGATGCCGCGGGGATGTCGCGCGGCGCGGGGCGCCTTCTTTGAAGCGCTGGTACAGATACTCCGGCAATTTTAACCTCGGCGCCCGATATTCCCAAGCGTTGCACGCGCGCCGGGAAGTATGCGGCCATCTCGCGACCCGATGAAGCTACCTGCGCATCCCGCCGGCACGCGGGTCGAGCGAGCCTTCCCTAGGCCGTCCGCGCGGCGAAAACCGGTCCTGACCCCCTGATTCGCCAGAAGAGGAAGGCGACGATGGTGAGGTTGAGCAGGTTCCAGGCGATGCCGTTGAGGAATGCGGCCTGGTAGGAGCCGGTCAGGTCGAAGACCTTGCCCGACATCCAGCCTCCGAGCGCCATTCCCAGCATCGTGGACATGATCACGGCGCCCACCCGAGCGCCGGCCTGCGAGGCCGGGAAATACTCGCGCACGATGATCGCGTACGAGGGCACGATCCCTCCCTGGAAGAGGCCGAACAGCGCCGAGATCACGTAGAGCGACACCAGCCCCTTGAACGGCAGGAAGAAGAGCAGCGCGAGGCCCTGTAACGCCGAGCCGAGCAGCAGCGTGCGCAGCCCGCCGATGCGGTCGCAGATGTAGCCGGAGACCAGCCGGCTCGCGATGCCGAACCCGAGCATCACCGCCAGCATCTCGGCGCCGCGCGCGGGGCCATAGCCCAGGTCGGCGCAGTAGGCCACGATGTGCACCTGCGGCATCGACATCGCCACGCAGCAGGAAACGCCCGCCACGCAGAGGAGCACCATCGCGGTGTTGGGCGAAAGGCCGAAGGGCCGGTCGGAGGGCGTGCCGAAGCCGACCCGCGGCGCGCCCGGCGTGGCGACCGGCGGGCGCCGGCGCCAGAAGAGCGCCAGCGCCCCCATCAACACGCCGGCGCAGATCCCCAGCCCGAGGTAGGTATTGCGCCAGCCCCACGCCTCGATGCTGCGCTGCACGATCGGGGGCCAGATGGCGCCGCCGAGATAATTGCCCGAGGCGCAGATCGCCACCGCGATGCCGCGCCGCTTCACCCACCAGAGCGACGTGTCGGCGAGCAGCGGCGCGAACGTCGCGGAAGAACCGAGCAGCCCGATCAGGAGCCCGTGCGCCACGGTGAACGTGCCCATTCCAGCCGCGGTGCCGGCCAGGACGAACCCGGCACCGAGCGAGATGCCGCCGAACATCAGCGGGACCCAGACGCCGAAGCGATCGGCGACGCGTCCCATCAGCAGCCCACCCACGCCGAAGCCGATCATGAGCATGGAGTAGGGCAGCGACGCGTCGGCGCGTGCCACGCCGAATTCCGCCTGCACCGTCGGGAGCACGACGGGAACGGTGTACATCCCCGAGGCGCCGAGGGTCATCAGCAGCAGGGTGACGACAAGCCGCGCCGCGGCGTAGGGGGAATCGGGCTCGGCTTTCATGGGCAACGTCGACAGGTCGAGGATTTGTCCGGCAGGATACGTTACCGGAGCGGGCCGGGCGTTGCGCGCTTCGAGGAACCTCGGGGCGTTTCGCCGATCTGTTCCGTATGAGGCCGCTTTATTGGGGTGTGGTCGTGGGCGTCCTGCTGGGGCTGGCGGGGCTCGTCGCGTATCTCTGGCCGGGTAACCCGCCCGCCCCTGCGCC
>JBBQBW010000054.1:0-9543 GCA_038318025.1 Burkholderiales bacterium
TACATTTCGCTTCGGTGGCCCGCAGGCCGCCTCGGATCGAAATGTAACCTGACCCCATTTTTTCGTTGGGAGTCTGACCCCTAACGCTCTGACCCCTAACGCTCACGTGCCCAGGAAATCCTTCTTGCCGATCTCCACGCCGTTGTGGCGGAGGATGTCGTAGGCCGTGGTCACGTGGAAGTAGACGTTGGGCAGCACCTGGTGCAGCAGGTACGGCTGCCCCACCATCGATTTCTCCCCCGAGCGCGTCTTCCAGGTCACGGTGCGGTCCTCGGCGCCCTCGAATTGCTCCGGGGTGAGCGTCTTCAGGTAAGCCACCGTCTTGCGGCAGCGCTCAACCAATTCCGGGAAGGTCTTCTCGGTGTCCTCGAACGCCGGAGCGGCGTGTTGCGCGAGCCGGGCAGCGCCACCCTTGGCGGCATCGCAGGCGACCTGCACCTGGCGCGCCAGCGGGAACATGTCGGGGTAGAGCCGCGAGGAGATCAGCACCTCGGGATCGATTTTCTTCGCTTCGGCGTGGGCCTGGGCCTTCTCCAGGATGGCGGCCAGGCTTTCCAGCGCGCGGGTGGATGAGGCGACGGCGGCTTCGTGCATCGAGAGCTTCATGGGGTGAGTGTCCTTGGGAAGTAAAGCGCAATATTGCCAACCGTGATTCTGCCGTAATGGCGGCAACGCGTTTCCCGCAGCGCGCGCGCCGCCTCTTCCGTAACTCCTCGACGCCCTCCAGCCCTAGATTGGGATCACGCCAATCGAGGCGCAACGACGCAGGAGGCAACGATGAAACCGCTCCGCAAATTCGAGCTCCGCTGGATCTCCACGACGGCCGCGATGCAACTCGCCGCGCTGGCACTACTCGCCCTGCTGGGCCTGCTGATCGATCCGGATCGCGCGCCGACGCCTTCACCCGCCGCCCACGTGCTCACGCACACCGGCGAAGGGGAAGCGACCGAGCAGCCGCCGACCTTCTGAAAGCTCAGGAACCCGCGAGCCGCTCGCGCACGAAGTCGGGAATGCGCGTGGGCCGGTCGAGGGCGAGGTTCATGAAGACGATGGTGGCCCGCCCCACGGCCCACGCCTTCGCCTCGCCCACCGGCGCGATGTCGTAGTGGGTGACGAGGCTCGAGTTGCCCGGCGGCTCGGCGGAAACGCGCACCTCGATGTCGGCGGGATACACCAGCGCCTGCTTGAAATCGCACGAAGTGCCCACAATTACCATCCCGAGTGTCGTCCACGCCTGGTCGGCCGGGACGATGCTCGCGAAGAACCCGATGCGCGCCTGTTCCATGTAGCGGAAGTACATCGCGTTGTTCACGTGGCCCAGGGCGTCCATGTCGCCCCACAGGATGCGCAGGTGTTCGACGTGGTGGATGCGGCGCGGAGGTTCGGAAGGGGTTTGGGCCATGGTGGGCACCATTTTAGCGGGCGCCATTGTTTCATCGAACCGATGGACCATAATGGAGGCCTAACGATCAAGTAACCTCCGGAGGAAAGTCCATGAAATCCCTGTCCCTAGTGCTCGCCGGCATCGCCCTTGCGCTGGCGGCTTCCCAGGCGGATGCGGCCAAACGCTTCGGCGGCGGCAGCAACCTCGGCAAACAGCGCCCGACGCAGATGCAGCAGGCACCTGCCACCCCGAATTCCGCCGCGGCCGCCGCCGCCAAGCCGGCGGCTACACCCGCTTCCGCTGCCGCACCGGCCGCCAAGCCCAGCTTCATGCAGCGCTGGGGCGGCCTGCTGATGGGCCTGGGCATTGGCGCGCTCCTCGCCAGCATGTTCGGCGCCCAGATGGGCCCCATCATCGGCATGCTCCTCGCCGGCCTCGCTTTGGGCGCCGTGGCCTTCCTGGTCTACCGGCTCATCGCCGGGCGCAAGGGCCCCCAGGCACCCGCCGCTCGCTCGCCGCAGTTCGCCGCCGCCGGTGGCGCGCCTGCGCCCGCCGCCGCGGGTCCGGCCTTCTCCGGCATCGGTAGCGCCCTGGGCGGCTCCGCCGCCGCCGCAACCGCCGAGGCCGACCCGGTCGCCGCCCCGGCCAACCGCATCGACCCGGCCGCCCTGCCGGCCTCCGAGGTGGAAGGGTTCATCCGCATCGCCAAGACGTCGTTCATTCGCCTGCAGGCCGCCAACGACGCTGGCGACCTGGACGACATCCGCGACTACACCACCCCCGAGATGTACGCCGAGATCGCCATGCACGTGAAGGAGCGCGGCGGCGTCACCCAGCGGGTCGAGGTGGTGAGCGTCGATGCCCGCCTGATGGAAGCCGTGGTCGAGGGCGACTACGCCATCGCCAGCGTGCGCTTCACCGGCCTCACGCGCGAAGACAACGCCAACAACCCCGAGCCGTTCGACGAGCTGTGGCACGTGCGCAAGAACCTGCGCGAGCGCAGCGGCGCCTGGCTGATCGCCGGCATCCAGCAGGTCGCATAGAAGTTGTCCTCTCCTCCGGGAGAGGGGCCGACATTCTCCCTCTCCTCCCGGGAGAGGGGCCGACATTCTCCCTCTCCTCCGGGAGAGGGCCGAAATTCTCCCTCTCCCTTGGGAGAGGGCCGGGGAGAGGGTGCTCTACCCCCCCTCCGTCGCCCTTCTTCTTTTCCTGCGCCCATCGGATGCAACGCCCGGACGATTCCGGGGTCTATTCATCGATACCGAACCTACGATCGAGGAGACGAACAATGGGCCTTCTGCGAACCATCATCGGCGCCAAGGTGGCGTCCAAAGCCGTCGACTACATCAGCAAGCGGGGCCGCGCCACGGCCGACTACATCCCGTCGGGCACCGCCGTTCGCAGCACCGCGAGCAGCGCCGCCGGCCAGGTGCGCACCCGCGGCACGGTGCTCGCCAACCGCGCGACCGCCATCGCCAGGCAAAACCCCAAGCTCGTCACTGCGGGCGCGGGCGTCCTGGCCGTAGTGCTGGCGAGCGTGCTGGCTTCGCGGAAGAAGTCGCTGTAGCCATTCGCAGGGTGAAATGAACGGGCGCCTGCGAGCGCCCGTTTTCTTTTGACCCGCTCAGCGTCCGGCCAGGATACGGGATCGCGCGGCCGTGAGGAGTTGCCGGGAATAGACCCGGTGAAACCCGAGCAATGCCTGAAACCCCGCACCCATCGTGCGTTTGCCGGTCCGTGCATCGACTCGCGGAACCACCGCCGAGCCGAAGTACAGCCGGGTACCTGTTCCCTCCGCGCCATCGAATGGCGACACCATGAGCCACGAGCGCGTTCTGCCGGTGAAGTCGGCCAGGAGCAACTGGTCGATGCCGCGACCCTCGACGCGCCAGGCGGCAAACGTATCCGTGCGCCCTTGAGCCAATTGCCTTGCCTGGGCGTGCGTTGACGGCCGGGCCGCGAATCCGGCGAGGATGGCGCGCTCCAGCTTGAAGAGGGCGGTCGTATAGAAGGCCTCCACGAAGGCCGCGTGGGAAACCGAGCCCGCGACCTCGGTCACGTAGCAGTCCGTGTAAGCCCCCTGCTCCCGGTACTTGCCGAGCAGCGCGGAGTCGGGGAGGACACAGGGTTGGACGACTGAATCAATAGCGCAGAGTCCTCGGTTCCGATGACACGTCAAGCCGCGCACCCAGCGACGATATCGAGCTCATTGCCTCCCTCTCCAGTATTCCGTAGGCCTGATTCTGCCACGCGATTCCTCGCCCGGAACTCCCCCATAATTCGCCATCCCCAGCCCCTCCTCCCCCATGGCCATCACCCAGCTCACCGAAGAGCAGATTCGCAACTGGTCGCGCGAAGAGAAGGACCGCTGGTGGCTGGAGAACATCTACCGCGGAGACATGCCGCAGCTCACGGTGCGCTCGGCGGTCACGGGGTTCCTGCTGGGCGGGGTGCTGGCCGCCACCGCCCTCTACATCGCGGGCAAGACCGGCATCACCATCGGCGTGGGCCTCACCTCCGTGATCCTCGCATTCGCGATCTACCGCGGGCTCGCGAAGGTCGGCATCGCCGAGGACTTCACCATCCTCGAGAACAACTGCACCCAGTCGATCGCGACCGCCGCGGGCTACATGGTGGCGCCGCTCGTCTCGGTGCTGGCCGCGTACATGCTGGTGACGAACTCCGTCATTCCTGGCTGGCACATGATCGCGTGGATGGTGGTGTGCTCCCTCATCGGCGTGCTGCTCGCCTTCCCGCTGAAGCGCCGCTTCGTGAACGACGAGCAGCTGCCGTTCCCCGAGGGCCGCGCCGCCGGCGTGGTGCTCGATGCGCTCTACACCGGAGCCGCCGGCGTGGGCATGTTCCGGGCGCGGCTCCTCGCCATCGCCGCGGCAGTCGCCGCCACCTACCAGCTCCTCATCAGCGACGGCTGGATGAAGCTGCTGCAGTTCAAGCTGCTGCGCATGCACGAGTGGCTCGGCATGAAGGAGCCCTGGACCTTCCACGAACGGCTCGACACCTATTACTACGCCGCGGCGACCTACGTGCCGCGCATCCTCGGCACCGACATCCGCCAGCTGGGGCTGCGGCTCACGCTCGATGTCGCGATGCTGGGGGTGGGCGGCCTCATGGGCCTCGCGGTCGCCACCAGCTGCCTCCTCGGCGCCTTCGTGAACTTCGTGATCCTGGCGCCGCTGATGATCGAGGCGGGCGACATCGTGGCGCGCGTGGGCCCGACCGGCGCCCCGGTGCCGATCAACCGCGCCGAGATCGTGAACCAGTGGTCGCTGTGGTGGGGCGTGACAATGATGGTCGTGGGCTCGCTGGTGAGCCTGCTCGCGCGCCCGCAGCTGATCCTCTCGACCTTCAGCAACCTGAGCGGCGGCAAGCGCGATCCCGGCAAGGACGTGCTGCGCCACATCGAGCTGCCGCTGTGGATCTCGGCGGTCGGCATCCCGATCATGGGCCTCGCGGGCGCCTGGGTCTCGCACTATTTCTTCGGCGTCTCGTTCCTGCTGGCGCTGGCCTCGCTGCCGCTGATCTTCGTGCTTTCCATCATCTGCGCCAACTCCATGGCGCTCACCTCGTGGACTCCCACCGGGGCGTTGTCGAAGATCACCCAGTTCACCATCGGCGCCTTCGAGCGCACCAACCCGGCGAGCAACCTGATCCCGGCGGGCATGACGGCGGAGATCGCCTCCAACGCTTCCAACCTGCTCTCGGACATCAAGCCCGGCTACATGCTCGGCGCCAAGCCGCGGCAGCAGGCCATCGGCCACTGCATCGGCATTGTCTCCGGGGCGGTGTTCTGCGTGCCGCTCTTCTATCTCCTGTTCCTGCCGCCCGACGCCAACGGCGTGCGCTCCGCGGCCACCATCGTCACGGAGCAGTTCGCCATGCCCGCGGCGCTGCAGTGGAAGGGCGTGGCCGAGCTGATCGCCAAGGGCGTGAGCGCGCTGCCGTACTCGGCGGTGGTCTCGATGATCGTCGCGGCCGTATTCGCGGCGGCGATCGAGATCGCGAAGATCGTCACCCAGGGCCGCTTCCCGCTCTCCGCGGTCGCCATCGGCCTGGGCGTGGTGCTGCCGCCGGAAGCCACCTTCGCCATGTTCGTCGGCGCATTGATGTTCTGGTGGATGGCGCGGCGCCATCGCGCGCCGACGGCCAAGGGGCATGCGGCGTGGGTCGAGGGGCAGGAGTCGATTGCCGCCGGGCTGATCTCGGGAGCCGCGCTGGTGGGTATCGGGAACGCGATCGTCAACGTGTTGATATAGAAATGGCAAATCATCATCGGATGCACGGTGATGCAAGCACGTTGTGAAACCCTGTAGGACTTGACCGGCATCCAGCGAACGCTTTTTCCCACACATTGAAAGGTCCCCTAACCCAACAAGGAACCGCCATGGGATTTTTCAGCCGAATCATGGACAAGATCCGCGGGCACGCGCCCGGCGGAGCCAGCGGCCAGGTCACCTCCGGCACGTCCACCACGGCCGCTCCGGGCCAGCAAGCGCAATACGCGCCGCCAGCCGGCCAGCAAGGCGCCACCGCGCAAGTGATGAAGGATGTCGACGTGCAAGCCGTGCTCACGGCCCTCGCGGCCAAGAAGGGCGGCGGCGGCAACTGGCAGACCTCGATCGTCGACCTGCTGAAGATGCTGGACCTCGACTCGAGCCTCGATGCGCGCAAGGAGCTCGCCACCGAGCTCGGCGTGAACGCCGGCGCCCACGGCAGCGCGGAGCAGAACATCGCCCTGCAGAAGGCCGTGATGCGCAAGCTGGCCGAGAACGGCGGGCAGGTCCCCGCCAGCCTGCGGGACTGAAGCTCAGGCAAGCGAGTGTCAGGCTAGGGGCGCTTCGGCGCCCCTTCTTCATGGGGGTGCTCCTGACCTTCCCGCCTCAGCGAACCGTGTACGACTCCCCATCCTTCACCACTTCATCGAACGAGCGCGCGCGGAAACGGTAAGCCAGGCGCTCGGCCAGGCACACCTCGTGCGAGCGCGTGGACCGGCCCTTGAGGGTGAACTCCCGCTCGCCCACGCGATAGGCCAGCGAATCCCCGGACTCGTTGCGCACCTGGAAGCGGATCCGCAGCGCGCGCGGGCGCCCGAACATCTGCACCGCGTAGTAGCGGTCGGAGTCGTCGCTGCGGGCGATCGCGACGGCGGTGTGGACGGCATCGGGATCGACCATGTTGCGGCGATGGCCGGGCGAGCCCTTCCAGCCCTCCACCAGCCCCCGTGCGAGCTCCGCGGTGGTGAACCCCTTCGAGCTCATCTGGTACGCGATGTTCTCGGAAACCATGCAGTCCTCGTACCCCTGGGCCCGCGCCCGGTCGCGCGGCAGCTTGCCGTCGGCCTCGTGGCCGTACTCGTCGTGCTTCGCCATCCACTCCGCGAATCCCCGCGCCGCCGCCAGCAGCTTCGCTTCGGGCTGCAGCGCGGCCCGGCCCCCGGCACGGCGCAAGGCGTTGGTGCCCTCGACCACGCGCCGTGCGGCGTCCGGCAGGTCGGGACTCTCGGCGGCACGGGCGTCGGTGGACCCGAGCGAGATCGCCAAGGCGCTGATCCAGAACATGAAATTCATGGATACGGGAAATTGCGGCATTGCAGCAAATCTAATCGTTTGTCGGGCATTTGCATGGGACGTAGGTTACGTCCAAGGGTTGCACCAGAGCCCGCCCGCTTCGCTTCGGAGCAAACCTTATCCAGGAGAGCCCCACATGATCACCCATCGCGAATCCCACGACGAACGCATCCACGCCCTCGCCCGCCGCGCCGGCGTCGAACGCAGCCTGTACATCGCCGAGGCCATCGGCAACGCCCTCTCGATCGCATCCGACGGCCTCTGCGCCCTCGGGGGGTGGCTGCGCCGCGCCCTTCCGCGCACCGGCCGCTCGGTCAAGCAGGCCGCATAACCGGCCGCGCCGCCAGCGAGCGGCGCGCGATCGCGTCGGGTGCAGCACCGCTATCAGGCGTTGGCGTAGCCCGAAACGAACTCCTTCGCGGCGCCGGTCTCGCCGTCGAACACGTGGCGCTTCACCTTGCCGATGTTGGCGCCGTAGCAGTGGATGCTCACCGAGACGCGGTCGTCGAAGGCGTTGCGCACCACGTGGATGTCGCCGATGGTGGGCGAAACCGCCTCGACGTCTCCGGGCTGGAGCGTTAAATCCTCGCCGGCGGGCACGACCTTGCCATTCTCCTGCCGATAGGCGGTGCAGCGCTCGCCGCCGCGCAGCATGCCGATGACCCCCCACACCGTGTGGTCGTGCACCGGCGTCTTCTGCCCCGGGCCCCACACGAAGCTCACCACCGAGAATCGATCCCGGGGATCGGCGTAGAGGAGGTACTGCTGGTAGAACTGGGGATGGGGCACCGCCATCGCCTCGGGCAGCCAGTCGTCCTTCGCCACGAGCTTCGCCATCGCCGAGCGCACGTCGGCGAGCACCTTCTCCTCGCCGCCGCCCACCTCCACCAGGGCGGTGACCGCTTCCACGAACTCGTCCAACGGCTTGATCTCAGGCATGGGCATCCTCACTCGCGTAGATGGCGCGGATTTCCTCGGTGTGCTCGCCCAGCAACGGCGCGCGTGATTCGATGGTGAAGCCCTGGCCGTCGAGGCGCAGCGGCGAGCCGAAGGTTTTCGTGGCGCGGCCCGAGGGAAGCTCGAGGGGCTGCACCCAGCCCATGTGCGCCACCTGGGGATCGGCGAGCGCGTCGGCGTAGCCGTTGATGGGCGCGTGGGGAACGCCCGCGTCGGCGAACACGGCGAGCCAATGCTTCACGCCCTGCTTCGCGAAACGCTCCTCGAGCAGCGCCTTCAACGCCCCCTGGTGGGCCGCGCGATCGCGGGTGCTGGCGAAGCGCGGGTCCGAGGCGAGCGCCTGCAGGCCCACGGCGTCCAGCACCTTGAGCCACAGGCCCTGGTTGCCCGCGGCGATGGCGAAATAGCCATCGGCGGCGCGGAAGGCCTGGTAGGGCGCGTTGCGCGGGTGGGCGGAGCCGAGCTTGCGCGGATCGTTGCCGGTGCCGAAATACTCGCTGGTCTGCAGCGCGGCGATGGCGAGCGTGCAGCCGAACATCGGGACGTCGATGTGGGTGCCGTGGGCCCCGCCACGCACGGCGGTGAGCGCCGCGGCGATGGCATAGGCGCCGTACAGGCCCGAGGCGAAGTCGGAGACCGGCACGCCGCACTTCACCGGCGCGCCTCCCTCCTCGCCCGTGACGCTCATCACGCCGGCGGCGGCCTGGATGGTGAGGTCGAAGCCGCCCTCGGTGGCGCGCGGACCGCTCTGGCCGTAAGCGGAGATCGAGCAGTAGACGAGCGCGGGCTTCTCGGCGGAGAGCTCGGCATAGGAAAGGCCGAGGCGCCCCATCACGCCGGGACGGTTGTTCTCCACCACCACGTCGCAGTCGAGCGCCAGCCGCCGCGCGATGCGCGCCGAGGCCGGGTCCTTGAGATCCAGCACCACCGATTTCTTGTTGCGGTTCACCGATGCGAAGTTCTCGCTGAAGCCGTCGGTGATCGGCGGCCATTGCCGCAACGCGTCTCCTTCCGGCGGCTCGACCTTGATGACGGTGGCGCCCATGTCGGCAAGCAGCATGGCGCAGAACGGGCCCGCGGCCGTGGAGCAGAACTCCGCGACCCGGATGCCCTCGAGGGGTTTTCTCATCACACCTCCAGCACGTTGGAACCAAGGTAACCGAAAACGGCGTTAGGATCGATCATGACAGCGAACTTGCCCGGCGGCGGCGGCCGCACCCTCCTCGACAAGCTCTGGGATCCGCACGTGGTGACGGCGGAGCCCGACGGGCGGGCGCTCCTCTTCATCGACCGGCACCTGCTGCACGACGGCTCGTTCCATCCGTTCGCGCGACTGCGGGACAAGGGCCTGCCGGTGGCGCGGCCCGACCTCTCGCTCGCCACCCCCGACCACTATGTTCCGACGTCGGGCCGCGCCATCGAGGACGTGAAGGAAGCCTCGGCCGTGCGCGTGTTGCGCGACTTCTCACGCAACGTGGCGGAGTTCAAGGTGCCGCACTTCGCGCTCGGCGACGGGCGCGAGGGCATCGTGCACGTGGTCGGGCCCGAGCAGGGGTTCACGCTGCCGGGTGTGACGCTGGTGTGCGGCGATTCGCACACCTCGACCCATGGCGCCCT
>JBBQBW010000055.1:0-9523 GCA_038318025.1 Burkholderiales bacterium
GGCGAGCGGCAACGTCGAGGACCGGCGTGGCATGGGCGTCGGCACTGCGGGTGGTCTCGGCATCGGCGGCGTGATCATCGTCCTGGTGGCGATGTTCTTCGGGGTCGACCCGTCAGTGGTACTGGATGCGGCCAACCAAGCGGCGCCCCAGCGGCAGCAGCAGGCAGCTGCGCCGCGCGACCCCAACGCCCCACCCGACGCGGGCAAGGTATTCGTCTCCAAGGTGCTGGGCAGCACCGAAGACGTGTGGACGCAGTTGTTCCGCGCTTCCAACGCGCAGTATCGCGAACCCAAGCTGGTGCTCTTCTCCGGCGCGGTGCAGTCGGCATGCGGGATGGGGCAGGCGGCGATGGGCCCCTTCTACTGCCCCGGCGACGAGCGCCTTTACATCGACCTGGATTTCCTCGCGACGCTGCAGAAAAAGTTGCGCGCGGAAGGAGATTTCGCCGCGGCGTACGTGATCGCCCACGAAGTCGGGCACCACGTGCAGAAGCTCACGGGGGCGATGGACCAGCGCCGCGGCGCCGCGTCCGGCACCAACGCCGCCTCGGTGAAGATCGAGCTCCAGGCCGACTGCTACGCGGGCGTCTGGGCGTTTCATGCCGGCAACAAGAACCTGCTCGAGCAGGGCGACATCGAGGAGGCGATCAACGCCGCCGGCGCCGTGGGCGATGACCGCCTCCAGGGGCGCAGCGGCACGGTCCGCCCGGAGTCCTTCACGCACGGCTCGAGCGCGCAGCGCGCCCAGGCCTTCAAACGCGGCATGCAATCGGGCCGGCCCGAGGATTGCGAATAGCACCGGCCTTTCCCCGCGCTTGGGAGAAAGCGAAAGGGCGCCGATCCGGCGCCCTTTTTCCGTTGCGGTGAACCGCCGGATTACTTCTTGCCGTCGGCCTTGTCGCCCTTCTTCGTGCTGCCGCCCGCATCGGCCTTCGCCGGGGCGTCATTGGTGACCTGGGGCGCATCCGCGCCATCGCCACCTTCGGCCTGTGCCGCGGAAACGGCAGCTTCCTCCTCCACCGGCGCCAGGATCTCGCGATCGGCCGCGCTCACCAGCTTCTCGCGGATGCGGGCCGCCTTGCCGGTGAGGCCGCGCAGGTAGTAGAGCTTGGCGCGGCGCACGTCGCCCTTGCGCTTCACCTCGATCGAGGCGACCGCGGGCGAGTAGGTCTGGAACGTGCGCTCCACCCCTTCGCCGCTGGAGATCTTGCGCACGATGAAATTGGAATTGAGGCCGCGGTTGCGCTTGGCGATCACCACGCCTTCGTAGGCCTGCTCGCGCTTCTTGTCGCCTTCGACCACCTGCACCTTCACGATCACGGTGTCGCCGGGGGCGAACACGGGGATCTTGCGGTTCAGCCGCTTGATTTCTTCCTGCTCGAGCTTCGCGATGAGATTCATCTTCGGTCCTTTTCGGTTCCGGCCTTCCGGCCTTTCACGCAGAGCCGCACGGGGCGGGTGCATGAGGTTTGTTTGAGGGGACGGGCCACATCCGGCTTCGAGCGGTGACCGGTCCCCCTTACTGTTGGCACTGTGCCTGCTGCTCCCTTCGATACTCTTCCAGCAGCTGCCGGTCCTCTCGCGAGAGCTTGCCCTCGTCGACCAGGTCCGGCCGCCGATCCCACGTGCGCCCCAGCGACTGCTTGCGGCGCCACCGCGCGATCGCCGCGTGGTTTCCCGACAGCAACACGTCGGGGACCCGCGAATCCTTCCACACCTCCGGCCGCGTGTAGTGCGGCCAGTCCAGCAATCCATCCGAGAACGAGTCCTGCTCCGCGCTCCCGGCGGTGTTGAGGCTGCCGGGAAGGCGCCTCACCAGGCAATCCACCAGCACCATCGCCGGCAGCTCGCCCCCGGAGGTGACGTAGTCGCCGATCGACACCTCGCGATCGACACACTCGCGGACCAGCCGCTCGTCGACGCCCTCGTAGCGCCCTGCCACCAGCACCAGCCCCGCCTCGCCGCCCAGCTTGCGCACCAGGCGCTCTTCCAGGCGCTCGCCCTGGGGCGACATCAGCACCACGACCGGCCTGGCCACCCCCGCCTCACGCTGCCGCGCCTTCGCGGCGCCGATGGCGGCTTCCAGCGGATCGGGCAACATCACCATCCCGGGACCGCCGCCATAGGGCCGGTCATCGACCCTGCGGTAGTTGTCCACCGTGAAATCCCGGGGATCCCAGGTCCTCAATTCGTAACGGCGCTCGTCCAGCGCGCGCCGCGTGATGCCATGGTCCACGAGCGCGTCGAACATTTCCGGGAACAGCGTCACGACGTCGAAGTGCTTCACGCGTCGTAATCCGCCTTCCATTCCACCGTGATGCGCCCCGCCTCGCGGTCCACCGACTTCACGAACGCATCGATGAAGGGAATGAGCCGCTCGCGCGCGCCCGCCACCACCATCACCGCGGTCTCGCCGGTGGCGAAGAACGACTCCACGCGTCCCAGCGCCTCGCCGCCCTCCTCCACCACCTCCAGCCCCACCAGGTCCACCTGGAAGTGCGTTCCTTCCTCCGCCTCTCCCAGCAGCTCGCGGGAGATCGCCACATCGCTTCCGCGAAGCGCATCGGCGGCCTCGCGGTCCCCGCAGCCGGCGAGCTTCGCAACCGGCCCCTTGGAATGCACCGCGAAATCCTCCAGCGCCACCTCGCGCCACCCTGCCCGGGACTCGACCCACCAGCGGCCGAACTCCCCGAGGCTTGCGGGATCCTGCGTGTGCGGCTTCACCTTGACCCACCCCTGCACGCCGAAGGCGCCGACAATGCGGCCCATGACGACGCGCCGGGAGGCGCCTGCCTCGGCAGGCGCGGGCGAAACGTTACTTGGCGGGAGCGGCCGGCTGGCCGGTGACCTGGACTTTGCCACGCTTGACGAGCTTCTTCACCGCGTCGGAGGGCTGCGCGCCCTGGCCGACCCAGTAAGCCACGCGGTCGAGGGCGATGCGGAAATTCTGGTCGCTGCCGGAGGCCTTGGGGTTGTAGAAACCCAGCTTCTCGAGGAAGCGGCCGTCGCGCGGCATGCGGGAGTCGGCGACAACGATGTTGTAGAAGGGGCGGTTCTTGGCACCACCTCGCGCCATTCTGATGACGACCACGGCAAATCTCCTTCCCGTTGGGAACGGGTAACGTTGAATTAGGTACGGACTGCGGAAAGCAGAAGATTATACCGTGAAAACAGTTACCTGGCCAAGCCGGCGTTCAGAAGCGGAATTGGCCGTTGCGGTTGATCACGGCCAGCTCCACGTAGCTCGAGCCGTGGCGGTCGTCGGGGCCGAAACTCACCACGTAGCCGCCGGCGTCGTACTGGCCGATGCCGGTCAAGGCCTTGTAAAGGCTTTCGCGGGAGGGGTCGCGCCCGGCGCGCTTCAAGGCTTCCACCAGCACCTTGGCGGCGATGCAGGCCTCCAGGTTGGTGTAGTTGAGCTCGGCCAGCCCCGCCTTCTTGATCGCCTCGTTGCACTCCTTGATGACCGGAACCAGCATCTTGCTGGGCGGCGGCACCACGCCCGCTACCGAGACCCCCGCGGCATCCGCGCCCGCAGCCTTGGCGAGCTGGCTCGGGCCCACGAAGGAGAGCGACGTCACGTTGTAGGGCCGCTTGGCCTCCCGCAGTCCCTTCAGCAGCTGGGCGGTATTGCCATAGAGCGTGGTGGCAACAATCACCTGCGGGTCGCTCTTGATCACCGCCTCGACCTGCGCCGCCTCGACGGCGGCGTTGCGCTTCAGCTTCACGCTTACCGCCTGCTTGCCGGCACCCTTCATCAGGCGCTCCACGGTGGCGAAGTTCTGGTTGCCGATCTCGTCGTCGTAATGCACCACGGTCACGCGATCGGCGCCGAGGCCCTTCCAGTGCTCGAGGATCTTCACCAGCTCGTCCGCGTACGAAGCGCGCATCACGAACACGTACGGGCCCTGCTTGTGGATCGCGTCGGCTCCCGTAAAGGGCGCGAAGAACGGCACGCGCTTCTCTTTCACGATCGGCATCGCGTCCATCGACAGCGTCGCCGACGCGAAACCGAAGAGCGCCACCACGTTGTTCTCGTTCACGAGCTTCACGGCATTGGCGCCGGCGACCTTGCGGTCGTTCTTGTCGTCGAGGGTCACCAGCTCGATCGCCTTGCCGTTCACGCCGCCGGCATCGTTCACCTTCTTGAAGTAGGCGAGCGCCCCTTCGCGTATGTCCTTGCCGATCTCGGCGTTGGAGCCGGACAGCGGCGCCGACTGGCCGATCAGGATCCTGTCCGCGGGCGAGGCCGCGGCCGGCATCGCGAGCGCGAGGGCCAGGCCCAGGCGAAGCATCGTTTTCATGGGTTTCTCCCGAAAGGGCGGCTCGAGCGAGCGCCCGGAGCGTGGGGCGAATATACCTGCGCCGTCTGTGACGGGTTGCCGGAAATGCGGTTACAAATGAAAGGGGATGCCCGGTGCGCCGGCGTCGCGATGCACGTGGATCGAAGTCGGCAGACCGCGAAGCTCCGCCAGGTACTCGTCAAGGTCGAGCACGCCGACGCAGGGCCCGGCACCCGCATCCCCCAGGCGTCCGGCGATCGCCTTGCGGATCACCGCCACCGCGCCCAGGCACGGTATACGCCGTCCCTCGTGATCCTCGGCGACCAGCTCCCACAGGATTTGCCGTGGCGATCCGCGGGCGTCGGCGCCCGCAAGCCGCACGAACATGGCCGAGCGCCGCGAGCCCAGCGGCTCCATCGTTCGCCCCATGCGCCAGAGCAGCCCCGACAGCATCGGGCCCGCCGGCCATCCGAACCGTCCGGGAATCGCGGCCGCGTAGAGCGCCGCCTGGGCAAGGGTGCTCCCCGCGCCGGCACCGAACGACACCCTCTCGACACCCGGGTAACGCGCCGGCAACAGGGCGAGATCGGGCACGTCGCAATCGGCGAGCCAACGGCCGAAACGGGGAATCCGGAACACGTGGCGTCGCAGGCCCTGCCAGCCATGCACGCGCTTCCACGCGCCGCCGTGCCACGCCTCGAGCGGCCGTCCGCAATAGCTGAGCACGCCCTCGACCGTGGCGCGTCCCGGCAGGCGAGCCGAGGAGGCGATGCCGATGTCGATCGCCCGAAGCGTGGCGAGCTCGGGAGCGTATCGATCGACGACCGCGCAGGAGAGCGCCGGAACCGAGCTCGCGCCGGCGAGGACACGCACGCCGCGCTCCCGCGCCTCGGCGTCCAGCGCTCCGATGCCGCAGACGAACCCACGAGCGTCGGCGATATCGACGTAGCTCACGCCGGCCTCGAGCGCAGCGCGCGCCACGTGGTGGCTGGCGCCCTGGAACGGCCCGGCCGTGTGCACGACCCAATCGGTGCGCAGTTCCACGAGGCGCTCGGCGAGGCGCTCGGCGCTCGCATCGACCGCAGCAGGCTGCGCGCCCAGCGGCGCCGCGAACCGCGCTGCCGCGGCCCCATCGCGTCCCGCGACCACGACCTCGACGCCGTCGATGGCGCACAGCGCGCGCGACACGATGCCGCCGAAATTGCCGTAGCCGCCGAGCACCAGCACCCGCATGGCGCGCTCCGTATCGAGGGGTTGTCGCGGACGACCGCAGGCCGAGCCCCGGAAACGGCCCCGGTGCGACTACTTGGTGCGGGTGTAGGTCACCTTGAACGCTTCCTTCCAGGCGCCCGCCTCGCGCTGCTCGCGCGACACCGTGAAGGTCTTCGCGTCCACGCGACGCCACGCCGAGCGGCTCATCGACTCGGTGGTTCCCGGCCGCGGCGCGTCGATGTAGAGCATCGCCTCGCCGTCGAACGTCGCCTCGCCGCGCGCCACCAGCCCGTTGCTCGCCCACTGCTGGTAGGCGACGCGATTGTTCTTCGCATCCCACCAGTAGAGCGACTCGCCCTCGAAATTCCCTGGCGAGACCTTGATCGATCCGCGGATGAACTTGCCGTACTGCGACGTGTAGCACTGCACGTCGCTGGTCTTGCCGTCGGGATGGGTGGCCTTCCAGCACGACCCGGCCAGCTGCCCGAACCAGCGGAAGGCGGTGAGGTCGCCGGGAGCCGGCGAGGCAGGCGCTGCCGCGGGTTGCGCGGCGGGCTTCGCCGCGGATTGGGCGAAGGCGGGACCGGCAGCGAGGCAGGCGAGGAGTAGCAGGGTCTTCTTCATGTCATCTCATCCCGGGCAGCATGCCCTTCATGTTCCGCAGCATCTTGCCGAGGTTGCCGCCGCGCATCAGCTTCATCATCTTCTGCATCTGCTCGAACTGGGTGAGGAGGCGGTTGACCTCCTGCACCTGGACGCCCGCGCCCGCGGCGATGCGGCGCTTGCGCGAGGCCTTGAGCAACTCGGGCTTGCGGCGCTCCTGCGGGGTCATCGCGTTGATGATGCCCTCGGTGCGGCGCAGCTGCTTCTCCTGCAGCTCCGGGGACTGCTGCGCCATCTGCGTGAGCTGCGCTGGCAGCTTGTCGGCGAGGCTGCCCACGCCGCCCATCTTCTTCATTTGCGCCAGCTGGCTCTTGAAGTCCTCGAGGTCGAAATCCTTGCCCTTCTTGAACTTCTCGGCGAGCTTGGCCGCTTCCTTCTCGTCGATCTTGGTGCGCGCCTCCTCCACCAGCGACAGGATGTCGCCCATGCCGAGGATGCGGGACGCCATGCGGTCCGGGTGGAAGGCCTCGAGGCCGTCCATCTTCTCCGAGACGCCGACGAACTTGATCGGCTTGCCGGTCACGTGCCGGACCGAGAGCGCGGCGCCGCCGCGGGAGTCGCCATCGAGCTTGGTGAGGACCACTCCGGTAAGCGGCAGCGCCTCGTTGAACGCGCGCGCCACGTTCACCGCGTCCTGGCCCTGCATCGAGTCCACGACGAACAGCGTCTCGATGGGTTTCACCGCCGCGTGGAGGGCCTTCACCTCGGCCATCATCGCCTCGTCGATGCCCAGGCGCCCCGCGGTGTCGACGATCAGGACGTCGTGGTAGTGCTTGCGCGCCCAGTCGAGGGCCGCGCGCGCGATGTCCACCGGCTGCTGCGACGGATCCGACGGGAAGAGGTCCACTTCCAGGTTCTTCGCCAGGGTCGCGAGCTGGTCGATGGCCGCGGGACGGTAGACGTCGGTCGAGACCAGCAGCACTTTCTTCTTCGTGGTGTTCCTGATGAGGCGCGCGAGCTTGCCCGCGCTGGTGGTCTTGCCCGAGCCCTGCAGGCCCGCGAGCAGGATCACCGCCGGCGGCTGGGTCGCGAAGTCCAGCGCGGCGTTGGCCCCGCCCATCAGTCCCACCAGCTCCTGGTGCACCACGCCCACCAGCGCCTGGCCTGGGGTGAGGCTCCCCACCACCTCCTGGCCGAGGGCCTTGTCCTTCACCCGGGCGATGAAGTCCTTCACCACCGGCAGGCCCGCATCGGCGTCAAGGAGGGCGAGGCGGACCTCGCGCAGCATTTCCTGCACGTTCTCGTCCGTGAGTCGGGAGTGGCCGCGAAGGTTCTTCACGACCGTGGTCAGGCGTTGGGTGAGGGCGTCTAGCATCGGGAATTGGTAAACTGGGGTTTGTCGAGGCAACCGGCACCGAAATGCCTGATTTGCTTTTGTATTTTAGCACCGCCGCGTGCTGGCTCCTGCTGTCGGCACTGGCCTGGCGCGCCTCCCGGCCGCAGCTTGCGGCCCCGGCCGCCGCCGCCGGCCAGCCCCCCCGGGGCGAAGAGCTGCGCGTCGAGTCGATCCTGGTGCCGGTGGCGCTGGTACTGCACGGCATGCTCGCCTACCGCCAGATCCTGTCGCCCGAGGGGCTCGACCTCGGGGTCGCCAACGCGGTGTCGCTGCTGGTGTGGCTCACCCTCCTCATCTACTGGCTGGGCGGGCTCGCCTTCGAGGGCCTCTCCTCGATCCTGGGGATGATGGCGCCGGTGGCGCTGCTGGCGGTGCTGCTGCAGGCGGCGATCCCCACCCACCACTACGTGACCTACGGCGGCAGCGCGCTCTTCACCCTGCACTTCGTGATCGCGATGCTCGCCTACAGCCTCTTCACGGTGGCCACGGTGCACGCGTTGGTGATGCTCGCCGAGGAGAAGTGGCTGCACCGCGGCGTGTTGCCGCCGTTCCTCGCGAGCCTGCCGCCGCTGATGGAGATGGAGCGGCTCCTGTTCCGCATCCTCATCGCCGCCTTCGTGCTGCTCACCCTCACGGTGGTGAGCGGCGTGTTCTTCTCCGAGCAGGTGTTCGGCAAGCCCTTCACGCTCACCCACAAGACGGTGTTCGCGATCCTCTCGTGGCTCATCTACGCCGGGCTCATCACCGGGCACTTCGTCGCCGGCTGGCGCGGCCGGCTCGCGGTGCGCTGGACGCTCGCCGGGTTCACCGCCCTGCTGCTGGCCTATGTGGGCTCCAAGATCGTCCTCGAGCTGATCCTGCGGCGCACCTAGCGAGCCGTGGTCGACCCCATTCCCATCAGGTGGCTGTTCGCCGCACTCGGCGTGGCCCTCCTCGTCTCGGGGTTCTTCTCCATCGCCGAGACCAGCATGATGGCGCTGAACCGCTATCGCCTGCGCCACCTGGTGAAGCAGGGCCACCGCGGCGCGCGCCTCACCCAGACGCTCCTCGACCGAACCGACCGCCTGCTCGGCGTGATCCTCCTCGGCAACAACCTGGTGAACGCCGCCTCGGCGATGCTGGTGGCGGAGATCTCGATCCGGCTTCTTGGCCAAGGGGAGTTCACTCTCCTCTTCGCCACGGTGAGCGTCACCTTCTTCATCCTGGTCTTCAGCGAGATCACGCCGAAGGTCATCGGGGCCACCTACCCGGAGCGCGTGGCACTCGCCTCGGCCTACGTGCTCACGCCAATGCTGCGCATCGTCTACCCGGTGGTGTGGTTCGTGAACCTGTTCGTGCAGGGCCTGCTGCGGATGATGTTCATCAAGCCCAAGACCGAGGCCTCGGGCCACCTGTCGATGGAGGAGCTGCGGACCCTGGTGCTGGAGGGCGGCAACTTCATCCCGCAGAAGCACCAGTCGATCCTAATGAACCTCTTCGAGCTCGAGGACATGACCGTCGACGACACCATGACCCCGCGCAGACAGATCGAGTCGATCGACCTGAAGGACGAGATCGAGGAGATCCGCGACGCGCTGTCCACGGCGCACCACACCCGCATCGTGGTCTGCGAGGGCGGCCTCGATAACGTGGTCGGGATGGTCCACGTGCGCAAGGTGCTCAACGCCACGCGCCGCGAGGCGCTGTCGATGGCGGACCTGCGCTCGATCGTGCGCGAGCCCTACTACGTGCCCGAGGGCACGCCACTGCTGACCCAGCTCAGCAACTTCCAGGAGAGCCAGCGCCACATGGGCCTGGTGGTCGACGAGTATGGCGAGCTGCTCGGGCTGGTGACGTTGAAGGACATCCTCGAGGAGATCGTCGGTGAATTCACCAGCACCGCGATCGGCAGCGCGGCCCTCTTCCACAAGGAGGGCGACGGCAGCGTGATCGCCGACGGCACCTGCTCGCTGCGCGTGCTGAACCGCAAGGCGGGCTTCACCTTCCCGCTCGACGGTCCCAAGACCATCAACGGCCTGGTGCTCGAGCA
>JBBQBW010000056.1:0-9497 GCA_038318025.1 Burkholderiales bacterium
GAAGGCGGAGCTGAACAGCGACGGCACCGATCCCGTGGACGCTTCGGGTGCGCGGCTCTCGGAGCGCATCCACCAGATGCTTTTCTCCGATGCCCCCGCCGCCGACGAGCCCGCCCATGTCTAGCGCCCCCGTCGAGCGTCCCGAATACGTCCGCGAGCAGGTCAAGGAGCACGACTTCGGCGTCGTCAACAAGCCGCTCACGGCGTGGGAACGCGTGTGGGGCATGGGCTTCGTGCGCAAGGCACTGATCCTCGCGGTGCTGGCGATCGCGTGGCAGGCCTACGCGCGCTACCTCGACAATCCGCTGGTGCTGCCGACCTTCACCGATACCTTCAAGTCGTTCCTGCAGCGCATCCTCTCCGGCGAGCTGCTGCTCAAGTCCTGGGTGTCGATCCAGGTCCTGCTGCAGGGCTACGGTATCGGGCTCGTGCTGGCGTTTGCGACCACGATCCTCGCCATCACCACGCAGTTCGGCAGCGACCTCCTGGAGACGCTCACCGCGATGCTGAACCCCCTGCCCGCCATCGCGCTGCTGCCGGTGGCGCTGATCTGGTTCGGCCTGGGCAACGCGAGCATCGTGTTTGTGCTGGTGCACGCGGTGATGTGGCCGATCGCCCTCAACATGCACTCAGGGTTCCTCGCGGTGTCGCCCACGCTGCGCATGGTGGGGCGCAACTACGGGCTCACCGGGATCGGCTACGTGGCGCGCATCCTCGTGCCCGCGGCATTTCCCAGCATCCTCTCGGGCTTGAAGATCGGCTGGGCGTTCGCTTGGCGCACGCTGATCGCCGCGGAGCTGGTGTTCGGCACCACCTCGCCCTCGGGCGGCCTCGGCTGGTTCATCTACGAGAACAAGAACGTGCTCGACATCCCAGCGGTGTTCGCGGGCCTCTTCACCGTGATCATCATCGGGCTCGCGGTGGAGAACATCATTTTCCGCACCTTGGAGCAGCGCACCGTGCGCCGCTGGGGGATGCAGACTTAGTGGGCAGGGGCTTCACCACGGAGAACCCGGGCACGGGGGTGGCACGGGGGAAAGCAGTTGGGTAAGTGCTCATCGCCACGTCGACCGTCGCAATGGAGAGTGACCGTTTCCCCCCGTGCCCCCCGTGCCCGTGGTGAGATCAACCGTAATTCTTCACTCACCGCCGCCTGGTTTTAGGGGTCAGACTCCCAACGACACTGCGCGGGTGTCGTTGGGAGTCTGACCCCGAACGCATTGCCGTAGCCGCGCAACTCTGGGCGCCCGGGACTACCAGGCGAAAGCGGGCTTCTCGAGCGCCTTCACGAACGCGACGTCCGGGGCGATGCCATCCATGATCAACGTGACGATCACCTCGCGCTGGTCGCGGACGCTGGCGGGAAGCGTCTCGCGGTTCGCGAGGTAGTGGTCGTGCATCGCCTTCAGCGCCTCGGGCTCCTTCACCTTCTTGGCGCGCTTCTCGGCCGGCGCCAACAGCTTCGAGTACGACTCGATCAGGCTGGTGCGTCCCGCGGTCTCGCGGTTCTCGCCGGTCTTCGCCTCGGCGTGGGAGATCCAGAACCCGGCCCAGGCGTTCACCACCGGCTTGCCGAGCTCGTAGACCATCTCGTCGTAGGACTTGCGCCAGAGGGGGTTCTGCTCGATGGCGACGAACACGTCCTCGATCACGTCCTCGGTATGGGGCTTCGGGAGCGAATCGAGCACTTCATTGATGAGCTGTTTCAGGCGGAGGGTGCGCATGGGGGGAAAGCCTTCCTGGGGCAGGGGCGCGCTGGCAGCCGGGCTGCGGCGCGGTGGTGAATCCGGAGGGAAACAGAATGATAACCCGCGGGCACCTGCGGCGTTCGCGCCCGCCATCCGGCTATGATCCGGGGAGGCACCAACGGGCGAGGCAGGCGGGCGATGGACGTGGCGGAATGGAGGAAGGAGCGGCGTGCGGAACTCATCGCGAGGCGCAAGGCGCTTCCCGAGGCGGATCGCAACGACGCGGGAGACCGCATCGAGGCGCTGCTGGTGGAGGGCTTTCCGATGCTGGGGCAGCTCGACCTGGGTTTCTACTGGCCCTTCAACGCCGAGGTGGACCCGCGCGTGGCGGCGCACCGCTTCCGCGAAATGGGCGCGCGCACCGCGCTGCCGGTGGTGGTGGCGAAGGGCGCGCCCCTGGAATTCCGCGAGTGGCATGCGGGTGTCGCCACGGTGCCCGGGGTGTTCGGCCTGCCGGTGCCGCAATCTCCCACCCTCGTCCCCGGCGCGGTGCTGATGCCCCCGGTGGGCTTCGACGCGCGCGGCTACCGCCTGGGCTACGGCGGCGGCTACTTCGACCGCACGCTGGCCGCCATGGTTCCGCAACCGCTCAAGATCGGGCTCGCCCACGAGGCGAGCCGCATCGACACCATCCATCCGCAACCCCATGACATCCCGATGGACTTCGTCATCACCGAGGCGGGCGTGCACGTCGCGACCGCGGCGGGCCTCGTCATCGAGCACGACCTTCCGCGTGTGGCGCGCCACGCGGCAGCGATCCTCTCCGGCCGCGCCACCACTTCCAGGAAAGCCCCATGAATCGCCTGCCTGCACTAGTCGCCTGCCTCGCCCTCACCGGCGCCGCGGCCTTCGACCTCCAGGGGCACCGCGGCGCGCGCGGCCTGCTGCCCGAGAACACCCTGCCCTCGTTCCAGAAGGCGCTCGACCTCGGCGTGGACACGATCGAGTGCGACATGGCGATCACCAAGGACGGCGTCGTTGTGATCTACCACGACCTCTGGCTCAACCCCGACATCACCCGCGGCCCCGACGGCAAGTTCCTCGAGGCGCGCGGGCCGGCGATCGCCGATCTCACCTTCGACGAACTGCAGAAGTACGACGTCGGCCGGATCAAGCCCGGCTCGGAATACGCGAAGGGCTTTCCCGACCAGGTGCCGGTGGACGGAACGCGGATCCCGAAGCTCTCCGAGCTCTTCGACCTGGTGAAGAAGTCGGGCAACTCGAAGGTGGGCTTCGACTGCGAGACCAAGGTGAACCCCAACCAGCGTGCGGCGACGCGCCATCCCGAGGAGTTCGCGCGCATGGCGATCGCGCAGATCCGCAAGGCCGGGATGCAGGGCCGCATCATGGTCCAATCCTTCGACTGGAGCACGCTGCAGCTGATCCAGAAGGAGGCCCCGGAGATCAAGACGATGTACCTCACCTCCGCGGGAAGCGTGCGCCCCACGCAGCAGGGCGAGGGCTCGCCGTGGCTCGCGGGCTTCACGCCCGAGAAACACGGCTCGGTGCCGAAAGCGGTGAAGGCGGCGGGCGGGAAAATCTGGGCGCCCAACCACGCGACCCTCGACACGGAGAAGCTTGCCGAGGCGCGCTCCCTGGGCCTCACCGTGATCCCATGGACCATCAACGACGTGCCCACCATCAACAAGCTGCTCGACATGGGGGTGGACGGGATCATCTCCGACCGACCGGACCTGGTGATCGCGGAGCGCAAGAAGCGCAAGTGACGCGATGACGGCGCCGTCCCTGCCCGTCGGGGCGGTGCTCGCCATCACCTACTCCGGCGAGCCGGCATTTCCTGCGTGATGCTCGCGCGACGCGCGCACGAATTACCGATGCGAGGAAATTCGACGAAACGGTGAACAAAAGTCCTGATGCCGTTTCAAAGCAAGACAACAACTGTGGAGACACCCCCATGACGATCAATCCGAACGAAGGCAAGGGCACCCCCAATCGCGATCCCATCACCGGCGCTCCCGGCGCGCACCCGGTCGGCACGGGCCTCGGCGCGGCAGCTGGCGGCATCGCCACGGGCGCGGCAGCAGGCGCCATCGGCGGCCCGATCGGCGCGGTAGCGGGCGCGGCCATCGGCGCGGTGGTCGGCGGCCTGGCAGGCAAGGGCATCGCCGAGAACATCGACCCGACGATCGAAGACGCCTACTGGCGCGAGAACTACGTGAACCGCCCCTACGTCACCCAGGGCGCCACGTATGACGACTACGGCCCGGCGTATCGCTATGGCCTCGATAACTACTCGAAGTACCCGGGCAAGAAGTTCGACGACGTCGAAGGCGATCTCTCCCGCGACTGGCAGCGCTCCAAGGGCAAATCGAGCCTCGGGTGGGACAACGCCAAGCACGCCTCCAAGGACGCCTGGCATCGCGTGAGCGACACCGTTGAGCGCGCCACTCCTGGCGACTCCGACCGCGACGGCAAGTAAGCAGGCAGCACCGCAACAAGGCCCCCGAAGCCCCAGGCTTCGGGGGCTTTTCCTTTTTCCATGGCCCGTTACAATCGGTGCCATGGACGAGGCGCTGTCGCTCCCCGCGACCCATCCCCAGCAGGCCGAGCGTGACGAGCTGATCCGCCGGTTGGCCGAAGCCTATGCGCTCGCTGCCGAGCTGCGCGACCGCGACGCCCACCTGCGGATCGCCATGGAGGCCTCGAAAGTGGTGGCCTACCAGTGGGACATCCCCAACGATCGCGTGACCCGGCTGCGCAGCAGCCACGAGCCCGGCGCGTCGCTCGAGGACGCCGGCACCTTCGAATCGGTGGTAGCGCGGGTGCTGGCACCCGACCAGGACCGGTTCCGCGCCGACATCCACGCCGCCCTCGCCTCGGCCGACGGCATCTACCGCACCGAGGTCCGCTATCGCCGGGCCGATGGCGAGGTGCGCTGGGTGAGCGAGAGCGGCCGCGTGGTGAGGGGCCCGGACGGCAAGGCCGCGCGCATGGTCGGCATTACCTTCGACATCACCGAGCGCCGGGAGGCGGAGGAGGCGCTGCGCGCGGCCGAGGCCCAGCTGCGCGAGCAGGCCGAACGCAAGGACGAGTTCCTCGCGATGCTCGCCCACGAGCTGAGGAATCCGCTCGCCCCGATCCGCAACGCGGCACAGCTGCTGCGCCTGCTGGCGCCCGCCGAGCCCCGGCTCGACCGCGCGCGCGAGATCATCGAGCGCCAGGTCGACCACCTGGTGCGCCTGGTCGATGACCTCCTCGACGTATCGCGCGTGTCGCGCGGCAAGATCTCGCTGCAACGCGAAGCCCTCGACCTGCGCGAGGTAGCCAGCCACGCGCTCGACGTGAGCCGCCCGCACCTGGAGGCGCGCCGCCACCAGGTGGTGCTCGCCATGCCCGAGGCGCCGGTGCGCGTCGACGGCGACTTCACCCGGCTCGCCCAGGTTTTCAGCAACCTGCTCAACAACGCCGCCAAGTACACCGAGGCGGGCGGGCGGGTGGCGCTGACCCTTTCGATCGAAGGCAGCGAGGCCGTGGTCGTGGTCGCCGACACCGGCCGCGGCATCGAACCCGCCGAGATCGGGCGCCTCTTCGAGATCTTCTACCAGGCCGAGCGCCACCTGGACCGCGCCGAGGGCGGGCTGGGCCTGGGCCTGTCGCTGGTGAAGAGCCTCACCGAGGCCCATGGCGGCAGCGTCGCCGCCGCAAGCGCCGGGCCCGGCCTTGGAAGCACCTTCACCGTCCGCTTGCCGCTCATCGGCTGAGGGTAGAAGTCTCCCTCTGCCTTGGGAGAGGGCTGGGGAGAGGGTAGAAGTCTCCCTCTCCCTTGGGAGAGGGCCGGGGAGAGGGAAGAAGTCTCCCTCTCCCTTGGGAGAGGGCCGGGGAGAGGGTCGCTTTGGCTACGAGACCGCAGCCGCGACGACAACCCCCGCGGCCGCGAGGGCGTCGATCCGCTCGGGCCCGAGCCCCAGCTCGTCGCGCAGCACCGCGCGCGTGTCTTCGCCCATTGCCGGCCCGCTGCGCACGATCGCACCTGGCGTGCGGGAAAACTTCGGCACCACGCCCTGCTGCGTGGTGTGCCCGAGCTGCGGGTGCGGCACCTTCACCAGCATCTCGCGCGCCTGGTAGTGCGGGTCCTCGTAGATGTCGGCGATAGTGTAGACCCGTGACACGGGTACCTCAGCCGCGAGCAGCAGACGCTCCACCTCCGCGCCATCGAGGCCGCGGGTCCACTCGCCCACCACGCCGTTGCATGCCTCCAGGTTGGCGCCCCGCGCACGGATGCTCGAGAAGCGCGGGTCGTGCAGCAGCTCCGGCCGCCCCATGGCGTCCACCAGGCGCTTGAAGGTGGGGTCGCTGTTGGCGGCGATCAGCACGTAGCCCCCGACCTTCGTGGGATAGAGGCTGTTGGGCGCCATGGTCGGCAGGTTCGGGCCCACGCGCGCGGGCACGTAACCCAGCTTCTCGTAAGCATTGGTGTAGGCCTCCATCTGCGAGAACGCGGCCTCGTAGAGCGCCACGTCGACCACCTGCCCCTTGCCCGAGCGGGCCCGCTCGAGGAGCGCCATGCTGGCGCCCATCGCCGCGTACACCGACGTGAGGTAATCCGTGGTCGCGAGCGCCACGCGCGCCGGGGGCCGGTCGGGGTCTCCGGTCATATGGCGCACGCCGCCCAGCGCCTCGCAGATCGCGCCGTAGCCCGGCCGTTGCGCGTAGGGGCCGGTCTGCCCGTAGCCGGAGATTCGCACCATCACCAGGCCCGGGTTGGTTCGGACGAGCTCGTCGTAGCCCAGGCCGAGACGCTCGAGCACGCCGGGCCGGAAGTTCTCCACCAGGATGTCGACTCGATCGGCGAGCGCGTGGACCAATGCCTTGCCGTCCTCCTGCTTCAGGTCGATCGACACCGAGCGCTTGTTGCGCAGCAGGGTGGCCGCGTAGAGCGACACGTCGCCCACGTGCTTGCCCATGCTGCGCATCGAGTCGCCACCCGGCGGCTCCACCTTGATCACGTCGGCGCCGAAGTCGGCGAGCAGCCGCGTGCATGCGGGGCCCGCGATGGTCGAGCACAGCTCGAGGACCTTGACCCCCGCGATCGGGCCGAACGGATTCATTTGCCCAGCTTCATGGCTTCGATCATCGGGCGCATCGCCTTGTACTCGGCCTCGTAGAACTTGAGCGCCTCGGCCTGGCCGAGGAAGTGCGGCTGGCTCTGGCTCCTCGCGAGCGCCCGCTTCCACTCTTCAGTGGCGACCACGCGGCGGAAGGCACTCTCCCAGAACGCCACCTGCTCGCGCGTGAGCCCCTTCGCGCCGACGATGCCGAGGGAGGAGCGGAACTCGGAATCGACCCCCTGCTCCCGCCACGTGGGGACGTCGGCGAGCGCGCCGCCCAGGCGCTCCGGGGAGCTCAGGGCCAGCAGCCGGATCTTGCCGGCCTGGTGCTGGGTGATGATGTTCGGCGTGGTGGATGCCACCACCTCGAGGTGCCCGCCCAGCAGCGCCACGATCGAGTCGGCCGACGACTTGAACGGCACCACCGTGAGCTTGCCGATGTCGATGCCCGCCGCCTGCAGCGGCTTGGCGATGCCGACGTGGATATGGTTGCCGATGGAGGTCGCCACCGCGATGCGCTGGCTCGCAGGGTCGCGCTTCAGAGCCGCCACCAGGTCCTTCGCCGAGGTGAGCGGCGAGTCGGCGCGCACCGCCACCGCCACCGTCTCGTCGAGCAGCACCGCGAGCGGGGTGAAGTCGCGGTGGGGCAGCACGTCGAGGGAGCCGCCGATGAAGCTCGCGAGGTAGCCGTGGGTGTTCAGCGCCAGCACGTGGGGATCACCGGGCCGCGCTGCGAGCACGTCGAAGGCCACCTTCCCCGCGCCGCCGGGCTTGTTCACGATGATGAACGGCCGGTCGGCGATCTTGAGCTCCTCGAACACCTGCTTCACCACCCGGGCCACCTGGTCCAGCGCCCCCGCGGGGCCGGCGGCCACAACAAATTCAATCTGCCTTGTCGGGACCCACTCGGCGGCCGTCGCGGCGTGGGTGGCCAGCAGCGCGGCGAGCGCCAGCATGCGCGTCATCATCTTCATCGGTGGGTCTCCTCCTGTTGTCGTGTGCCTTGCAATTGGCGCGCCGCCTCGGCGCCGTTCTCCCGGATTCTCGCTTCCGCAACCGTGGCGGCGCGCTCGACGTTGCCCGCCTTGACCGCCGCGAGCGTGGACTTCCAGAGCGCGAGGGAGCGCCGGCGCCGCTCGGGCGTGAGCAGCCCCAGGCGCGTGTAACGGAACATCTGCAGCGAGAGCGAGGTGAGGATGTCGCGCATGCGGTCGTTGCCGCAGGCCGCCGCCGACAGCAGGCTCGCCTTGTAGACCGCCTCGGCGTAGTCCTTGGCGTCCGACGGCGCGAGCCGCTCGAGGCGCTTCACCGCGTGGGTGAGCGCGTCGATGTATTCGGGGTCCTGCTGCCGGGCCAGCCGGCGCGCCACCACGATGAAGAGCTGCGCGCGGATCTCGAACAGGTCCGCGACCTCGTGCGCCGAGAGCTCGGTCACCTGTGCCCCGCGGCGGGGATGGATCCGCACCAGGCCCTCGCGCTCGAGGAGCTTCAGCGCGTCGCGCACCGGGCCCCGGCTGGTGCCGAAGCCCTTCGCCAGCTCCTCCTCGCGCAGCCACTCGCCGGGGGCGTGGCCGCCATCGAGGATCCGGTCGCCGATGCGCGCCGCCACCTGTTGGGGCAGCGTCCACGTGAGCGGGGCGGTGGAGGCGATCCAGCGCAGCGCCGTGAGCCCGGCATCGCGCTCGAGCGACGGCACCCCATGCACCGGCCGAGCCTGCCTGCGCTTCACGGGCGCACCCCGGCCTTCATCACCGGCCCCAGCTGCGAGCGCAGCCGCGGCTGCATCGCCTCGATGAACTGGCAGAGGTAGGGGCGCGTCTCACGCGGGTCGATCAGGTCCTCCACGGCGAAGGCCTCCGCGGTGCGGAAAGGAGACGCCATGGTGCGCAGCTCGGCCTCGAGCTCCGCCTCGCGCTTCGCCGGGTCCGGCGCCGCGGCGATCTCCTGGCGGTACGCCGCCTTCACTCCGCCCTCGATCGGCAAAGATCCCCAGTGGGCGCTCGGCCACGCGATCTTGAAGTTGAGCCCACGCCGGTCGATGGTGCTTCCCCCCGCGACCCCGTAGCACTTGCGCACCAGCACCGTGAAGACCGGCACGCTGATCTGGCCCAGCACGTAGCGTTGGGCGATGCCGAACCGCATGATCGCCTGGGCTTCGGAGTCCGGGCCGATGAGGAGCCCCGGCACGTCCACCAGGAAGATCATCGGAATGTGGAAGCAATCGCACAGCTCGATGAAGTGGGCCTGCTTGCGCGCGGCCTTCACGTCGACGATGCCGCCCGTCATCGGGTTGTTGGCCACGATGCCAACGGTGTGCCCATCCATGCGCGCGAGCGTCGTGATCGCCGCCTTGCCGAAACCCGGCTGGACCTCGAAGGCGCTGTCGCGGTCCACGATGAGGGAGATCACCTTCCGCATGTTGTAAGCCTGGCGATCGGAGCGCGGGACGATGTCGAGGAGCGCGTCCTCGCAGCGGTCCACCGAGTCGCCGTTGCGGACCACGGGAGCCGACTCGTAGACGTTGGTCGGCATGTAGGAGAGGAAGCGGCGAATCTGGCGCAGGCAGTCGTCCTCGTCGGTGGCGACGTTCTCGATGGTGCCCGCGGCGTCGGCCGCCACACTCGCCCCGCCCAGCTCCTCCTTGTGCAGCTTGGTGCCGAACGCGCGCTCCACCACCGGC
>JBBQBW010000057.1:0-9493 GCA_038318025.1 Burkholderiales bacterium
GGAGACAGGCAGGCGATGCGGCTGATTCTGGTGGCGATTCTACTGGGCTTCCCGGTGCTGGAAGCCTGGCTTCTGGTGCGCATGGCCGACACCCTCGGCTGGTGGATCCTTGCGTGGGTGGTGCTGGCGGCGTGTGCAGGCGCGGCCCTGATCAAGGAAGCGCGCTTCGCCCTGGTGGCGCGGCTGGCCGCGGGCCTGGCCCAGGGCCAGTTCTCGATCGTGGCGCTCACCGACAGCGCGCGCACCGTGGTCGCGGGTCTATTCCTGATCTTCCCCGGCGTCGTGTCCGACCTGATCGCGCTCACCCTGCTGCTGCTTCCCGGCCCGCGCGCGGCCAGCGTCCCGGAGGCCGCGTCCCGGCGCCATGGCGCCGGAACCCTGATCGAGGGCGAATTCCGCCGCACGCGCTAGCCCGCGGCGTCCCGGGCAGGGGCGCCGCTCCCATGAGCTAAACTTCCGGTCGGCGCTCGCGCCCTCTCGCGCTGCGCCGTCCGAGGATCCATCCCGTTGCCTGAAAATCCCGTCGTCCGCCTCGAGCCCAGCGGCCACACCTTCACCGTCGCCCCGGGCGAAACCCTCCTCGAGGCGGCGATGCGGCAGAACATCGGCCTGCCCTACGGCTGCCGCAATGGCGCCTGCGGCGCCTGCAAGGGCGTGCTGCGCCAGGGCGAGCTGGAATACGGCGAGTACCAGGAGCGCGCCCTGCACGATTCCGAACGCGCCGCCGGCAAGGCCCTCACCTGCTGCACGAAGCCGCTCACCGACATCGTCTTCGAGGTGCGCGAGCTCTCGGGCGCCCGGGACGTGGCGATCCGCACCCTGCCGTGCCGCGTGGAGAAGGTGGAGAAGCCCGCCGAGGACGTGGCGATCCTGTCGCTCAAGCTTCCGGCGGGCGAGCGCCTGCAATTCCTCGCCGGGCAGTACATCGACATCCTGATGAAGGACGGAAAGCGGCGCAGCTTCTCGATGGCCAACGCGCCGCACGACGACGCCTTCCTGCAGCTGCACGTGCGCAAGTCGCCCAACGGGGCGTTCTCGAAGTACGTGTTCGAGGAGATGCGCGAGCGCGCCATCCTGCGCTTCGAGGGGCCCCTGGGCACCTTCTACCTGCGCGAGGACTCCGGCAAGCCGATGATCTTTGTCGCCGGAGGCACCGGCTTCGCCCCGGTGAAGGCGCAGATCGAGCACCTGCTGCACAAGGGCGAGGACCGGCCGATCGTCCTCTACTGGGGCGCGCGGGCGAAGCGCGACCTCTACCTGCCCGAGCTGCCGCTGCAATGGGCGCGCGACCATTCCAACGTGTCGTACATCCCGGTCCTGTCCGAGCCCGATGCCGGCGACGATTGGGACGGGCGCACCGGATTCGTCCACCAGGCGGTGCTCGACGATTTTCCCGACCTCTCGGGCTACCAGGTCTACGCGTGCGGCGCGCCGGCCATGACCGACGTCGCCAAGGAAACCTTCGTCGTCCAGCGTGCCCTGCCAGAGGACGAGTTCTACTGCGACGCGTTCACGCCGAGCGTGGATCTGAAGAAGTGACGGTGCGCCCGGCGCGACAGCGCCGGAGGAGCGCCGTCATCCCCGAGTCGTCGGGGATCCCATGGGATCGCCGTCATCCCCGAGTCGTCACGGATCCGATTCGTTCCGACTCGCGCTCGCGCAGCACCCGCCGCTGCACCTTGCCGGTCGTGGTCATCGGCAGCTCGGCCACGAATTCCACGAGCCGCGGCTGCTGGTAGGGCGCGAGATGGCGCTTCACGTGGTCGCGCAGCTCGTCCTTCAGCGCCTCGCTCCCCACCACCCCGGGCGACAGCAGCACGAACGCCTTGATCACCGCGCCCCGCGTCGGGTCGGGGCTCGGCACCACCGCGCAGTTGGCCACCGCGGGGTGTTTCACCAGGCAGTTCTCGATCTCCGCCGGGCCGATGCGGTAGCCCGCGCTCTTGAAGATGTCGTCGGCGCGGCCGCGGTACCAGAGGTAGCCGTCGGCATCGAACGCCGCCTCGTCGCCGGTGCGGCACCATTCGCCGGTGTACTTGCCCCGCGTCGCCTCGTCGTTGCCCCAGTAGCCGAGGAAGAACACCGGATCGGGATTGCCGTCGATCCAGGTGCGGCGCACCGCGACGTCGCCCGCCTCGCCCACCGGCAGCTCGCGGCCCGCGTCGTCGATCACCGCGATGCGGTGCCCGGGATACGGCCGGCCCATGGAGCCCGGCTTCACCGGCCACAGCGCCTGGGAGTTGCCGACGATGTAGTTGATCTCGGTCTGGCCGAAGATCTCGTTCACGGTGGCGCCCAGCTCGTCGCGGCACCATGCGAAGAGCGCGGGACCCACGGACTCGCCGCCGCTCATCAACGAGCGCAGCCGCAGCTCGTACTTTTCCCGCGGGTGGGGCACGGCGCGCATCATCATCTTGAGTGCCGTGGGGAACAGGAACGCGTTGCGGATCGCGTACTTCTCCAGCAGCTCGAACGCGCGCTCCGGCTCGAACCGGCCGTGGTAGCCCAGGATCACCTGGCCGTGATAGAGCGTCGGCATCAACGCGTCCCAGAGCCCACCGGTCCAGGCCCAGTCCGCCGGCGACCAGAACACGTCGCCCGGCCGCGGGAAGCCGTCGTGGGAATGCTCGAAGCCCGGCAGGTTGCCGATCAGCGCCTGGTGCGGCAGCAACGCTCCCTTGGGTGGGCCGGTGGTGCCGCTGGTGTAGATGATCGCCGCGGGATCCGTGGGCGGCGTGGGCTGCGGGCTGAAGTGCCGCGAGGCGCGGGCGAGCAACTCCTCCCAATCGTGCGTCCCGGGGCCCGCGGCGCCCGCCACCCCGATCACCTGCTCCAGGCCGCCCAGCCGGTCGCGCACCGGGGCGAGGTTGGCCCAGGTGACGGGATCGACGATCGCCACCCGCGCGCCGCTGTTGGCGATGCGGTACTCGAGAGCCTCGGGCCCGAACAGGAACGACAGCGGCACCGCGATGGCGCCGATCTGGAAGATCGCCAGGTACGAGACCACCGTCTCGGGTCGCTGCGGCAGGATGAGCGCCACGCGGTCCCCGCGTGCCACCCCGAACCCGGCGAGCGCATTCGAGAGGCGGTTGGCCTCCTGCATCAGGTCCCAATACGAATACGCGCGGCGCGACCCGGCCTCGTCCTCCCAGTAGAGCGCGAGGCGGTGGCGATCCGCGGCCCAGCGGCGGCACGTCCAGTGCGCGATGTTGAAGTCCGATGGAACCTCCCAGCGGAATCCCTCGTAGGCCTCGCGATACCGGTCCGCCATCAGCGCACCCGGGCCGCCTCGACGCCGGCGAAGGCGTGCGCGATACCGGCCCCGGCGGGGACGGGGGTGAGGGTGAGGGCGGAGTACTGGCGCATGGTCCCTCCTTCGGGAGAAAGGACGCCTAGCGGGTGAGCTCGGCGCTACGGCGGAAATGCAGGACCGCTTCGTGGGGCTTGCCGATCTGCTCCATCAGCGCGGCGAGCGTCATGTGCCCGTCGTGGGTGGGCTCGAGGGCGAGGCTCGCCTCGATGTAGCTCTGGGCCTTGCCCCACAGGCCCTGGCGCATGCACAGCTTCCCCAGGGCGAGCAGCAGCGCCGGGTCGCGGGCGTGGGCGCGGAGCCACTTCTCCGCGCGTTCGATCTGCGGTAGCGCCTCGGCGCCGGCTGACTCCCCGTAGAGCGCCACCAGGTTCGAGCTCCAGTCGTGCTCGAGGGCCTGTTCGATGATCGCCTGGGCCTCGGCGTTGCCGCCGAGCGCCAGGTGGTAGCGCGCCGCGGTGGCGGCCACCGAGGGGTCGGTGCGCATCTGCGCCGGCAGCTGCTTCCAGTACGCCGCGAGGCCCGGGGCATCCTGCGCCTTGCGGTTGAGGTTTCCCAGGTGCGCTCCGCGGCGGATCGCGGCAGCCTCCGCCGGCCCGATGCCGCCAAGCCTGGAGAGCGAAGCGAGGGTTGCGAGCGCCTCGTCCCACTGCCGCAGCGCCTGCTCGGCCTGGAGCTTGAGGCGCAGCAGCCGCAGGTTGCGCGCATCGCGCGAGGAGAGGTCGCGCAGCACCGCCAGCGCCTCCTCGTGCCGGCCCTGGGAGACGAGGAGGTCGGCAAGCGTGGTGAGGCGCGCCTGGTCCACCTCGGGCGCATGGCCCTTGGCCTGGTCGAGGAACTGCTCGCGCTCGCTGAAGCGGCCGAGCTCGTGGGCGCTCCTCGCCGCGATGATGGCGGCCACACCCTTGGTCTCGTCGCCCTGGAGCGCCGCGGCGGCGCTCTTCTGCGCCGACGCGTAGCGGCCCTGGAAGAAGGCGAGCAGCGCGTCGTCGAGGGACTGGCGCAGGCGTGAGCGGGTGCGGTTTTCCTGGTAGTCGCGCACGCGCCGGGGAATGGCGACGAGGCTTGCCGCGAGCCGCGCGAGGAAATAGAACGCGAAGTAGCCCGCGACCACCAGGAACACCAGCAGGTTCAGCGACAGCTCGATGCGCCAGGGGGCCGCCACGATCACCACGTAGCCGGTGGAAGTGCGGGCGAGAAGCGCCACGCCCACGGCGACCGCGGCGAGGATGATAGCCCAGAGCGCGAAGCGCATCTCCTAGCGCCTCTCGCGGCTCGCGCGGGCGGTGCGCACCGCGGCGAGGCTCGCGTTGATGTCGGGCACGCCGATCGCCACCGGGCTGTCGGCGAGCTGCTTCAGGATCGCCATCGCCGCCCCGGTCGGACGCGCCTTCGGGTCGAAGTACTTGGTGAGCCACGCCTGGGCCGCCTTCAGGTCTTCGCGGAACGAGCCCTCGTCGCGCGCCAGCAGCGCCACGCGCGCCGAGAGGAGCCTGAGGCGCAGGTTCTCGCGCAGGAAGTAGCTCTGCGCGGGGGTGAGCAGCGCCACGTCGGGCGTCTCCAGGTCGCGGATCCGCACCAGGCCCTTCATCTCCTCCCAGAGGTCGCGAGCCGCGCGGGTGAAGCCGCCGCCTTCCGGCGCGCGCGCGCGCACCGGCGGGCGCGACGCGGGCAGCGACTCCGAGATCAGGAGCGGCATCCCATCGGTCTGCGCGATCAGGCCGTCCAGCTTCACCGCGATGCCCACGGTGTCCACCAGCGGCACCGCCTTCAGCTTCTCGATGTCCTGGGTGATGGCGCGGCGCAGCGGCGCCGCCGACAGCTTCTCCGCGCGGGCGAGGCGCTGGTCGGCCGCCTGCAGTGCCGCGAGGGCGCCGCGCACATTGCCCGCCAGCTGGAGCTGCTGGCTGGCCGCCACCAGCATCTGCTCGACTTCGGCCAGCAGCCGGTCGTCGGCGTTGCGCGACAGCTCGCGGTACATCTCCTCGAGGGCCACGCGCTGCTCCTGCGTGTCGGCCACCCGCGACTCGAGCTCGCCGATGCGCGCCTGGGCATCCTTCAATGCCGCCTGGGCGTCCTTCAGCTGCACCTTCGCCTGGGCGGATTCGGCGCCCAGCTCGGCGAGGCGGCCGCCCGCGCTCGCCTCGATGGCGGTGAGGCCACGGCGCGCGTCGATCGCGATCCACGCCAGTGCGACCGCGCCCACCAGCGCCGCGGCGCCCAGCGTGCGGGCGGTGCTGTCACGGCCGCTGCGGCGGGCCACCACCCGTGACGGCGGCGGCAGCGGCGGCGGGGAGGCGGGAGCGGGGGAAAGCGGTTCGTTCATGGGGTCACTCGGATTCCAGTCAGGGCTTCGATCACGCTGTCGGAGCCTGGGGCGGCGACCACGGTGCGCGCGAAGCGGTGCGCGTCGGGATGCGCGGCGACGGCCTCGTGGGGCACGACGAGCGTGGCTGCCGCCGTGAGCGCGCCGCCACGCGGGCCCAGCATCGCGACGAAGTTCTCGAGTGTCTCGGCGCTCAGCACGCCCACCACATGCACTTCGCCGCGTTCGGCGGCGGCGAGCAACGGCGCGGGGTCGGTAGCGGGGCGCATGCGGCGATAGCACTCCACGTAGGCAACGCGTGCTTCGCGTCCTTCGAGCACCTGCTTCAGGCGCTCGCGGCCGCCCTCGCCGCGAAACACGATGATATTTTCGCCACGCACCGCCTGCAATCTCGGCAGCTCCAGCAGGGCCTCGCTGTCGTGGCGCTCCGCGGGTGAGATCACTGGGCCCACCCCGGCGTTGCGCAGAGCCTGGGCGGTTGCTTCCCCGATGGCCGCGACCGCCACGCCTGCGGGCCACGGGCCATTGCGCCGGGCAGCGGCCAAGCCGCGTTCGGCCGCATTGGCGCTGACGAAGATCGCGAGCGCCGCGGACGGCAGGGATCCCAGCGCCGCGGCGCTCGCCGGGGAGAGCTCGACCGCCTCGATGGACAGGGCGGGAAACAGGAATACGCGCGCGCCCTCGCGCTCGAGCGCCGCGGCGAGCGGCAGGGCGGCGGCGCTCGGGCGGGTGATCACGACCCCGAGGCCCTCGAGGCGGGCGCTCATGCGGCCCGTCCCGGCAGGCGGTCGAGGATCGCCCGGCCTCCGTGGGCGAGCAGCGCGGCGCCCAGCTCCCGGCCGATCCGTGCCGCATCGTGGCGCGGGCCCGAGACGGTCTCGCGCACCAACTCCGAGCCGTCGGGCAGCCCCACGAAGGCCTCGAGGGTCAGCGAATCGCCCGTCAGCGTGGCCAGCGCTCCCACCGGCACCTCGCAGCTGCCCTCGACCACCAGCCCCAGGGCACGCTCGGCGGCGGCCGCGGCGGCGGTGTCGCCATGCTCGAAATCGGCGAGGAAGGCGCCCAGGTCGTCGCGCGCCGCGAGCCGCTCCACGGCGAGGATGCCCTGGGCGATCGCGGGTACCGCCACCGCCCGCGGCACCAGGCCGCGGATGCGGGAGTCGAAACCGAGGCGCTTCAATCCCGCCGCGGCGAGGATGATGGCGTCGTACTGCCCGGCGTCGAGCTTGGCGAGCCGCGTGTTCACGTTGCCGCGCAGCGCCTGGAACGCGAGTTGCCCGTACGCGTGGCGCAACTGGCACTCCCGGCGCAGGCTCGAGGTGCCGACGAGCGCGCCGGCGGGAAGGTCCGCGAGGCTCGCGTGCCGCGTCGAGACGAAGGCATCGAAGGGCGTCTCGCGCTCGCCGAAGGTGGACATCGCGAACTGCCGCGCCACCTCCATCGGGACATCCTTCATCGAGTGGACCGCGAGGTCCGCGCGATCCTCGGCGAGCGCCACCTCCAGCTCCTTGATGAAGAGCCCCTTGCCGCCCACCTGGGCGAGTGGCCGGTCGAGCACTCGGTCGCCGCGCGTGGTCATGCCGACGATCTCCACCGCGAGGCCCGGATGGCGCGCGGCGAGCGCGGCGGCGACCATCTCGGTCTGCCTCAGCGCGAGCGGGCTCTCGCGCGTGGCGATGCGGATGCGTTGCGGGATCTTTTGCATGGGAATCCGCAAGCCTACACCACCCGATTGCTACACTCGGCCGATGTTCGACTGGAGCGGGGAGACCGGGCTCGCGGCGCTGTTCGCGGCGGCTTTCGTCTCGGCCACGGTGCTCCCGGCCAACTCGGAGCTGGTGCTGGCGGCCGTGGTGCGCGCGTTCCCGGAACGCCTCGCCGCGGCCATCGTCGTGGCCACCGTCGGCAACACCCTGGGCGGGCTCACCACCTACGGCGTTGGACGGCTGCTGCCGCAGCGCGCCGAACCCTCCGCGCGGGCCCTGGCCTGGGTGCGCAGGCATGGCGCCGCGGCGCTGCTGCTCTCGTGGGTGCCGATCGTGGGCGATGCCCTGTGCGCCGCCGCGGGCTGGGCGCGCGTGCCGCTCATTCCGGCGCTGCTCGCCATGGCCGCGGGCAAGCTCGCGCGCTACGTGGTGGTGGCCCACGCCGTGGCGGCTTTCTAGCTAGCCCCGAGCCGGGAGATTTGCTGCGCTGCGGTAAGATTTCGGGCTTCGCCGCAACTTCCCCCCCAGCGGCGGCATCGAACCTCCCATGACCGCCCGCCTGCGCGAAATCCCGTACAACTACACGTCCTTTTCCGACCGCGAGATCGTGATCCGCCTCCTGGGCGAGGAGGCCTGGCACGCGCTGGACGAGCTGCGCGAGCAGCGCGTGACCGGCCGCTCGGCCCGCATGCTCTACGAGGTGCTGGGGGACATCTGGGTGGTGAAGCGCAACCCCTACCTGCAGGACGACCTGCTCGACAGCGCCAAGCGTCTCCGCCTCCTGGTCGACGCGATGCGCCACCGGCTCTCCGAGGTCGAGAAGCGCCGCAGCGACAAGCTCAATGGCCGCGACGACCGCGTGGCAGTCCTCCTCGCGGCCGCGCGCGTCGCGGTCGACGCCTTCGAGGGCGAGTTCGAGGAGACGCGGGCGCTGCGCCGCAAGATCCTGCGCCGGCTGGGCGCCATCACCCGCCGGGACAACATCCAGTTCGACGGCATGGCGCGGGTCTCCCACGTGACCGATGCCACCGACTGGCGCGTCGAATACCCGCTGGTGGTGGTGAACCCGGATACGGAGGAGGAGTGCGCGCCGATCGTGCGCGCGCTGATCGACCTCGACCTCACTATCATTCCGCGAGGCGGCGGCACCGGCTACACCGGCGGCGCCATCCCGCTGCATCGCCTTTCCGCGGTGATCAACACCGAGAAACTCGACCGCTTCGAGCCGATCGAGGAACGCGTGCTGCCGGGGCTCTCCGAGGCCTGTGCGGTGATCCGCTGCGGCGCGGGTGTCGTCACGAAACGCGTGATGGAGGCCGCCGAGGCGAAGGGCCTCGTGTTCGCCGTCGATCCCACCTCGGCCGACGCGTCCTGCATCGGCGGCAACGTCGCGATGAACGCGGGCGGCAAGAAGGCCGTCCTGTGGGGCACGGCGCTCGACAACCTCGCCTCCTGGCGGATGGTGACCCCCGACGCGGAGTGGCTCGAGGTCGAGCGGCTCGACCACAACCGCGGCCGCATCCACGACGCGGCCCTCGCGCGCTTCCGCATCCGACGCTACGAGGCCGATGGGAGGACCCTCAAGAAGGAAGAGGTCCTCGAGGTCGAGGGCAGGCGCCTGCGCAAGGAAGGCCTCGGCAAGGACGTGACCGACAAGTGGCTCTCCGGCGTGCCCGGCGTGCAGAAGGAGGGCTGCGACGGGCTCATCACCTCCGCCACCTTTATCCTCCATCGCATGCCGAAGCACGTGCGCACCGTGTGCCTCGAGTTCTTCGGCGACGTGAAACGCGCGGTGCCGGCGATCGTCGAGATCAAGGACTACATCGACGCGCACCCGAAGGCGATCCTCGCCGGGCTCGAGCACCTCGACGAGCGTTACGTGAAGGCGGTGGGCTACGCCACCAAGGCGAAGAGCCGCGGGCGCCCGCGCATGATCCTGATCGGCGACATCGTGAGCGACGACGAGGACGCCGCGGCCGAAGCCGCCTCCCACGTGGTGCGCATCGCCAACGCGCGCGACGGCGAGGGCTTCATCGCCGTCACCCCCGAGCAGAGGAAGCGCTTCTGGCTCGACCGGGCACGCACCGCGGCGATCTCCCGGCATACCAACGCCTTCAAGATCAACGAGGACGTGGTGATCCCGCTCGACCG
>JBBQBW010000058.1:0-9484 GCA_038318025.1 Burkholderiales bacterium
ATGGCGAGCACCGCGCCCTACGGCTGCACGGTCAAGTACAAGTGAGCCGCCGCAACCTGGTTCGCCCGCTCGTCGCCGCGGCCATCGCGCTGGCCGCGGCTCCCGCCTTCGCCGACGACCAGCAGGCGATCGACCAGTGCATCGGCGAGTGGGGGGCGAAGTCGCCGTTCAAGAAGGGCACCAAGTCGTACACCGTGATCGGCACCGGCGTAAAAGTGTTCGGCATCGGCAAGGGCCAGAGCGGCGAGGACGCGCCCACCGACAAGCCCGCGCTCTACATCGTGCGGCCCGCGGTGAACGTGGCCGGGAAATCCACCATCCGGCTTTCCAACCCCAAGGGGTGGTACTGCTTCCGCAACGCCGTGACGGTCGCCGGCAAGATCGCGATCGACGCGCACTGCAAGGCGCAGCTCGCCACCGCCCGCGAGGGCGATGGCACGGCCGTCATGGGGGCGAACGACGCGAACCAGGGCGTGGCGGTGATGGGCGCGCTGCGGGTGACCCGGTTCGGCTGCTAACGCCGGGGGAAGCTAGCGCTAGCGCAGGGCGAAGGCCACGCGCGCGCCGTCGCCACGCCGGCGGGCCAACTCGCCAAGCTCAGCATCCCCCACCTCGATGCGTCCTCGTCGATGGAGGCGCCGACCAGCCGCACGCGAGACTCAGGTCAGCAGGCGTCGCCGGAACAGCTTCAATGCCAGAAAGAATCCCGCGAAGCCGTAGGCGAGCAGCACCGCGATGTGCAGGAGCGGGGTTTGCGGCCATTGCCCGAACAGCAACGGGCGACCGAGCGCGATGGCGTGGGTGAGCGGCAGCGCCCCGGCAATCGACTGGAGCCAAGCAGGCATGTTGGCGATCGGGTAGAACACGCCCGAGACCAGCATCATCGGCGTCAAGGCGAGGGTGAACCAGTACATGAAGAAGTCGTAGTTGCGCGCCATCGCCGTCATCACCAACCCCATGCCGGCAAAACACAGCCCGATCAGGAACGCGAGCGGCAGGATCAGCACGAAGGTCCACGACTGGGACAGGCCCAGGGCGAGCGCCACCAACAGTACCGCCACCCCCGACAGGAAGCTCTTCGAGGCGGCCCATATCCACTCGGCGAACACCACGTCCTCCAGGCTCACCGGCGCGTTGAGGATTCCCTCCCAGGTGCGTTGCACGTGCATGCGCGCGAAGCCCGAGTAGAGCGCCTCGAACGAAGCGGCGAGCATGGTGGAGTAGCAAATGGTGCCCCCGGCGAGGTAGGCAATGTACTTCACGCCCTCGACCTCCGGCACCAGGGCACCGAAGCCGATGCCGAACCCGACGAGATAGAAGAGCGGCTCGATGATGTTGCCGAGCACGCTCTCGGCGGCGAGCTTCTTCCACACGAGATAGTTGCGCAGCCATACGGCGGTCCACGCGCGCGAGAGGTTCACGACAAACGTCCCCTCCCCGGGGAGAGGTTGGAACTCAATCCCGCATCTCCCGTCCGGTGAGCTTGAGGAACAGGTCCTCGAGGTTTCCGCGGCGGTGCATGAAGCGCAGTCGCTGCTGGCCGCGCAGGCCCTCCACCACCGGCTGCGGATCGCGCCCATAGAGGAAGGCGGTCTCCCCGTGCATCTCGGCGCGCGTGGCGAGGCGGCTGCCGTTGGCGTGGAACCATGCCTCCACACCCTCGCCGTACACCTCCACCACCTCCGGCTCGATGTGCTCGGCGATCAGCGCGTGGGGCGTGCCCTCGGCGAGCGAGCGGCCGTGGTCGATGATCTTCAGCCGGTCGCAGAGGCGCTCGGCCTCGTCCATGAAGTGCGTGGTGAGGAGGATGGTCTTGCCCTGGCGCAGCAGCACGCGCAGCTTCTCCCACATCTGGTGGCGCGCCTGGGGATCGAGGCCGGTGGTCGGCTCGTCGAGGAAGATCAGGTCGGGGTCGTTCACCAGCGCCCGGGCGAGCACCAGGCGGCGCTTCAGGCCGCCGGAGAGCTCCTGGACGCGCGCATCGGCGCGGGCCTCCAGCGCCGCGAACTCGAGCAGCCGCGGCACCCGCGCCTGCATCTCGCGCTTCGGGATGCCGAAGTAGCGGCCGTAGACGATGAGGTTCTCGCGCACCGTGAAGTCGGGGTCGAGGTTGTCCAACTGTGGCACGACCCCGACACGGATGCGGCCCTCGCGGGCCGCCTGGGGAATGGGGTGGCCGAGGAGCCGGATCTCGCCGGCGTCGGGGGTGACCAGCCCGAGCAGCATCCGCAAGGTAGTGGTCTTGCCCGCGCCGTTGGGGCCGAGGAGGCCATAGCACTCGCCGCGAACCAGCTCGAGGTCGATGCCCGCCACCACCTCCCGGCCCGCGTACGACTTGCGCACGCCGCGGGCCTCCAAGACCGCCTGCCCGACGTTCGCGAAACCGTGTCCCACGCTTGCTCCCTCTCCCTTGGGAGAGGGTTGGGGAGAGGGTCGCGTCATCTCACCCAGCGCGCGACGACCTCGCGCAGCACGTGCAGCTTGCGATGGAAGAAGTGCTCGCCTCCGGGAACTACCACCACCGGCACCTCGCGCGGCGTGGCCCATGCGATGGAGTCGGCGAGCGGCACGGTCTCGTCGAGATCACCGTGGACGATCACCGTGTTGGCGCTGGTGTGGCGCCCCGGGGAGCCCAGCGCGGAATCCGCGGGGTTGGGCGCTTCTCCCATGCCGCCGGCGGAGATGCGCCGGAATCCGGGCGCCACCAGCACCAGGCGCTGGAACTCGAGCCGCTCGCTCGCGCGGGTGACGACCGCCCCGCCGAAGGAAAAGCCGGCGAGGTAGAGCGGCAGGCTCGCATCACACGTGGCCTGGGCCACTTGAACGAGGTCGTCCGCCTCGCCACGGCCCTCGTCGTGCGTGCCGCCGCTGCCGCCCACGCCGCGGAAATTGAAGCGGTGGGCGGCAATGCCCGCGTCGGTGAAGGCGCGCGCGATGGTGGTCACCACCTTGTTGTCCATGGTGCCGCCGAAGAGCGGATGGGGATGCGCGATGACCGCCCCCGCGCGCGCAGCATCGGGGATCGACGAAGCGACCTCGATCTGCCCCGCCGCTCCTTCAAGCAGGGTACGGGTGGCGCGCAACGCCATCGCTAGATGCGCAGGCGCTCGACCACGCGGCCGTTCACCAGGTGCTCGTCGATGATCTCGTCGATGTCCGACTTGTCGACGTAGGTGTACCAGGTCTCGCTTGGATAGACCACGATCACCGGGCCCTCCTCGCAACGGTCGAGGCAGCCGGCCTTGTTGATGCGCACCTCGCCGGGGCCCGACAGCTTGAGCTCCTTGATGCGCTTCTTGGCATAGGCCTGCATGTCCTCCGAGCCGTGGCACGCGCAACAGTTCTCGGGGGCCTCGCGTTTGTTGAGGCAGAAGAACACATGGTGCTTGTAGTAGCTCATGGCGTCATTCTAGCGCCCGCGGGACGGGAGAGCCGGATGAACCGCGCCACCAGGAACACCACCGCGGCGAGGGGCCAGGTCTCGTGGATGTAGCGCGTGAGCGTCGCGAACGTGGCGAGCTGCCCGTGGGGCCAGCGGAACAGGCGCAGGAACTCCTCCATGCCGCTGTAGGCGCCGAAGATCTTGGAAAAGAGCGCGCCAGCGAGTATCAGCACCAACGCGAGGTAGACACGGCCCATCACGTCGAGCTTGCGCACCGGCACGAACACGGCGAGGCCCGCGGCGATGCCGGCGATGCGCCCGGTGTTCATCCACTCCTCGGCGAAGTGGGGCTGCAGGATCACCGCGGCGGTGGCGAACTTGAGCCACAGCGCGACCGACAACAGCGCGAGCGTCGCGCGCAGGCTGCCGCGGTCGCCCGCGAGCAGGATCGACAGGAAGAGCGCGAAGCCGCAGATGCTCATCCCCACCGCAGCCCACTGCAGGGCCTCGAGCGGCTCGCGTCCCGCGCCGCCGATGTTGCCGGCGCCGAAGAACGGCAGCGCGGGGTTTAGCTGCGCAAGGAGCCACAGCATCACCAGCACCAGGCCCGCGTCACCCCATGCGCCCGGGATCACGACGCGCTCCCGAATCTCGCCCAGGGGCCCGGTGGCGAGCGCGTGCACCGGCCCCACGAACACCATCGCCCCCAGCAACGCGCCGGCGCCGTTGGCGATCACGTCGTAGACCTGCGCCACGCGATTGGCGACGAAAAGCTGCATCGCCTCGAGGAGGAACGAGAGCGCCAGCGCGAAGGCCACGGCGCGGGCGATCGCGGCCGCGCGCGCCCACGACTGGCGGAAATAGAGCGTCGCGAACGCGCCCAGCGGCACGTAGGCGACCACGTTGAAGGCGATATCCGCACCGGTGAGGTAGCGCGGGCGGCTGAGGAACGCCGACACGGCGTCGCCGGAGGGAATGCGCAGCGGCAGGAACGGGTACAGGCTCGCGTAGGCGATCAGGAGCGCCCACACCACCAGCGAGCCGCGGTACCGGCTCGGGGTCATCCCAGCGGTTTCAGGCCCTGACGGTAACGCCCGGCGCGCTCGACATAGTGCTCGGCGATCCAGGTGTTCTGCGCGATCTCCTCGGGCGAGAGTTGGCGCACCACCTTGCCCGGCACGCCCAGCACCAGCGAGCCGTCGGGGATCACTTTGCCCTCGGTCACCATGGCGCCGGCGCCGACCAGACAGTTCTTCCCGATCACCGCGCGATTGAGGATGATGGCGCCGATGCCGATCAGCGAGTTCTCGCGTACGGTGCAGCCGTGCAGCATCACCAGGTGGCCCACGCTCACGTTCCTCTCCAGCGTCACCTGCACGCCACCGTCGGTGTGGATCACCGAGCCGTCCTGGATGTTCACGTTCTCGCCCAGGGTGATGAGGTCGTTGTCGCCGCGCAGCGTGCAGCTCCACCAGACGCTCGCGCCACGCTCCATCACCACGGTGCCGATCACCGCGGCATTGGGGGCGACGAAGTTCTCGCCCCTGAGGATCGGGGTGCGGTCGTCGAGCTGGTAGATCATCGCGAGGTTCCTGGCGGAGGGAGCCCCATTCTACTGTCGAAGACCTTTGGGGACAGACCACTAAGCCTCGTCGAGCAGCAGCTCGACACGCTGGGACGCTTAGTGGTCTGTCCCCAAAGGTCTGTCCCCTAAGGTCACATCTGCTTGAACCGGTGGGAGTAGATCCGCGATACCACCAGCGCCTCGTCCTTGCCCTTGATCTTCACGTGGGCCTGGCCACGGAAATCGCGGGTCACGGCGGCGATGGCGTTCACGTTCACCAGCGTCGAGCGGTGGATCTGCCAGAAGACGTCCGGGTCGAGCCCGTCGATCAGCTCGCGGATCGGGGTCTTGATCAGGGCTTCCCCCTCGGCGAGCGCCACCCGGGTGTACTTCTCGTCGGATTGGAAGAACAGCACCTCGCCCACCGGGATCAGCCGCAGGTTCGGGCCGATGGTGGCCTTGATCCACTGCAGCTTCTCTTTCCTGGCGCCGAGGGACTCCGAGAGCTTCGCCAGCACCGCGTTCAGGTCCGGGGGCGGCGTCGCCGGCGCGGTGATCTTGGCCTTGAGGCGCTCGATGGTGGTGGCGAGCCGCTCGTCGGTGGCGGGCTTGAGGATGTAGTCGACGGCTCCGGTCTCGAAGGCCTGGATCGCGTACTGGTCGTAGGCGGTCACGAACACCACGTGCGCCCTCGCCCCCACGTGCCGCGCCACCTCCACGCCCGTCATCTCCGGCATCTGGATGTCGAGGAACATGAAGTCGGGGACGCGGTCCTCGAGCGCCTCGAGGGCGGCGGCGCCGTCCTCGACGGAGGCGATGATCTCGAGCTCGGGCCACAGCTTGCGCAGTTTGCCTTCGAGCTGCGTGCGCAGGATCGGCTCGTCCTCGGCGACGATGGCGGTGGGCATGGCGCGATTCTACTGGGCGCCGGGGATCGGCGGCGTGTCGGGCGGCGGCGGCGCAGGCGATGCCAGGGCCGCCGCCTTCTTGCGCCGGCCGCGGCGCACGAACCACCAGATGGCGAGGCCCACCAGGATGATCGGCGCCAGCGCCGGGCTCATCGTCACGATCACCACCAGCGGGATGAAGATGGCGAGGCCGGCGAACAGGAAGCCGAGGCCATAGACCACCGCGAGCACGATGGCGAGCGCCAGCACCACCACCGCGAACGCCGCGGCGATGCCGGCGGTCCCGAGGAGCGCCGCGTGGGGCCCCCCCACCACGCCATCGCCGACCTGGACCGGCAGCAGACCGGTGCTGACGCCCACGATGGCGAGCCCGGAGACCACCGCGGCGATCACCACCAGCACCACGAAAGCGAACGACAACCCCTTGCGCCACATGCGCTCGGCCGTGCCCATGGCGCGCAGGGTCTTCTGGGTCTTGGTGGCGTTGGCGGCGAGCGCTGTCTCGGCGGCCGCGGGCCCCGCAGGCACCGCCCCCGGATCGGACTGGCGCGCCCCCGCGCTCGGTACCTCGATGGTGGCGACGACCCCGTGGGGCTCGCGCGGCACCAGCGTGAGGAGCCCGTCGGCGCCATACATGGCCGCGAGGCGCTCGCGGAGGTTGGTGAGGCCCACGCCGCCGCCGGCGGTGCTCTCGGCGAAGCCGCGGCCGGTATCGGAGACCACGAGGCGCAGCCGGCCGTTCTCCTCCTCGGCGGTGATGCGCACCTCGCCCCCCTCGCGCTGGGGCTCGAGCCCGTGCTTGATCGAGTTCTCGACCAGCGAGGGCAACATGAGCGGCGGGAACGGACGATCCATCAGCTCCGGCGGCACCGCGATGGCGAAGGTGAGGCGCTTGCCCATGCGCATCTGCAGGATGTTGAGGTAGGCGCGCACCAGCTCGACCTCCTGGCCGATGGTCGAGACCGACTCGCGCATCTTGGGCAGCGCGTTCCTCAGGTACTGGATCAGGTGGCCGGTCATGTCGTTGGCCTTCTGCGGATCCACCTCCGTCAGCGCCTGCACGCTCGCCAGCGTGTTGTAGAGGAAGTGCGGCTCCACCTGGGCCTGCAGCGCCGAGAGCTTGGCCTCGGTCACCTGCTGGCTCATGCGGTGGTACTCGGCCTCCTTGCGCTTCAGCTCGGCCAGGCGCTGGGCGGCGCGCGAGCGGTCGATGAAGAACTTGGCCACGATCAGCACGATGAAGATCGGGATGAAGATCAGGATCAGCCCCGCGCCCACGCCAATGCGGTACAGGTCGCGCGTCACGTTCTCGCGGATCTGGGAGCGCAGCTGCGGCGGCAGCGGCGGCAGCGGCGGCGCGTCGAGCCTTCCCGCCGAGCCCTCGACATCGATGTCGAGCATCGGCGCCTTGTGGCCGGGCATCTGGATGCGGATGCGGCGCTTCTCGCCCTCCGGGGGAAGCGGCGCGGGCGTGGGCGCGGGCAGCCCCGCCGCCTCGGGCGGCACCGGCAAAGTGGGGGGCACCGCGTCGGGAGGCAGCGGCGCAACGGGCGGGGGCGACGCCTTGAGATCTTCCTTGGCCGCGCCCTTGGCCGCGTCCTGCGCCCGGGTGACGGCGGCAAGCGACTCGTCGAACGATCTGCTCACGACCTCGTCGGAAAGGCCCGCCTCCTTGAGGGCGCGCAGCGCTTCCTTGCGGGCCTCGCGGATGGCATCGGCGGCCCCGGCCGCGGCCTCGCGGGCGCCGTCGGCGGCCTGGCGCTTGGCGCGCAGCACCTCCGCCCCGGCCTCGCGCAGCTCGCGGCGCGCCTCGTCCAAGCCACGCAGCGCCTCGTTCAGCTCTTCACGCCGGGTGACATCGGAGGTGGCGCCCCGCATGCTGAGCAGCACGCTGCGCGCGAAGTCGATGGCGTTGTCGGCGAAGGCGTTGTCGATCTCGCGCTTGATCTGGCGCTGCTCCTCGGGGGTGGCGGCGTCGCGGCGATAGTCGAGGATGTGGTAGGGCGTCACGAAGGCCGCGAGCCCGAGCAGGATCGCGAGCCCCATCAGCAGCAGGGCCCACCAGGGGGTACGGTGGAGGACGTTGGAAACGGGCTTCATGTCGTGGCCGGGAAGGGTAGCACCGGGTGCCTCAGTAATCGGCCAGGAGGGCGATCACGGCGGTCGCGACGGAGAAGGTCAAAACCCCGAAAAAGACGAGCAACGACATGGCGATGGGCTCCTGGCAGGACGGCGGGATGCCGCCCAGGACGCCAAGTTACGGGGGTGGGAGGGGGGAAACGAGCGCGAAGCGCCAAAATGCAGAAAACGGGGGGTGAAGTGGACCCTTAGGGGACAGACCACTAAGCGTCCAGCGTGTCGAGCTACTGCTCGACGAGGCTTAGTGGTCTGTCCCCTAAGGGCTACATCTGCTTGAACAGGTGGGTGAAGTTCCTGGAGACGATGAGCGTCTCGGGGTGGTCCCGCAGGCTGATCTCGGCCTGGTCCTTCAGGCCGCGGCGGACCTGGGCGATGTGGTCCACGTTCACCAGCGTGGCGCGGTGGATCTGCCAGAACTTGGCCGGGTCGAGCTCGTCGAGCAGCTCCTTGATGGGCTTCCTGATCAGCGACTCGCCGTCGCAGGTCACCACCCGGGTGTACTTCTCGTCCGACTGGAAGAACAGCACCTCCTCCACGGGGATCAGGCGCACGTTGGAGCCGACGGAGGCCTTGATCCAGCGCAGGTGCTCGGCGGGCCTCGCGCCCAGGCGCCCGGCGAGCTGCTCCACCAGCGCGTCCAGCGGCGCGGGCCGGGCCTGCAGCCGCTCCTTCAGGCGCTCCACGGTGGTGGCGAGGCGCTCCTCGTTGAAGGGCTTCAGCACGTAGTCGATCGCGCCGCGCTCGAAGGCCTCCACGGCGTACTGGTCGAAGGCGGTCACGAACGCCACGTGGGCGCGCGAGCCGATGGCGCGGGCCGCCTCGAGCCCGTTCACCCCGGGCATGTGGATATCGAGGAAGAAGAGGTCCGGCTCGTGGGCGGCGATCACCTCGGCCACGCCGCGGCCGTCGCCCATTTCGTGCACCACTTCCAGCTCCGGCCACAGGCGGGCGAGGCGCGCGCGCAGCATCGCCCGCAGCAGCGGCTCGTCGTCGACGATGACGGCGCGGGCACTCATGCGGCCGCCGGGACCTCGATGGAGGCGACCACGCCGCGCGGCGCGTTCTCCTCCATCGTGAGGCGCGCGGTGCTGCCGTAGAGCGCCTTCAGGCGCTCGCGGATGTTGGTGAGCCCGACGCCGCCGCCCTTCTTGGGGGCGATGCCCTCGCCGGTGTCCGCGACCGACACCTTGAGGCGGCCCTCGCCCTCACCCGCGCGAATCACGATACTCCCGGCCTCGCAGCAGGGGTCCACGCCGTGCTTGATGGCGTTCTCGACCAGCGAGATCAGCATCATCGGGGGGAAAGGCCGGCAACGCAGCGCCTCGGGCACCTCGATCGCGAAGTCGAGCCGCGAGCCCATGCGCACACGGTGGATCTCGAGGAAGGCGCGCGCCATGTCCACCTCCCGCCCGAGGGTGGTGGCCGACTCGCGCATCTGCGGCAGCGCTGCGCGCAGGTACTGGATCAGGGACTCGAGCATCCGGGAGGCCG
>JBBQBW010000059.1:0-9451 GCA_038318025.1 Burkholderiales bacterium
GGGGCCCGCTGGGGAAATCGGGTTCGCGTCCCCGATTCCGCCATTTTACCGCCGTTCTTCGGGTGGCTCACGCACGGTCAGCTGCGGTGCTCTCCCACCTTGACGATCTTCATCGTGTTGGTGCCGCCGGCCTTGCCGATCGGCTCGCCGATGGTGAGCACGATGAGGTCGCCGTCCTTCACCACCCCGTGCTTCACCAGCACCGCTTCGGCCTCGGCGAGGAGCTCCTCCCGGTCGTGCCCGACGTACTTGACCATCAGCGGGTAGACGTTGCGGAGCAGGGTGCAGCGGTAGCGGGTCTCGGCCTGGGCGGTGAGGGCGTAGATGGGCACGCCGCAGTTCAGGCGCGACATCCAGAGCGCCGTGGATCCCGACTCGGTGAGGGAAGCAATCGCCTTCACTTTCAGATGGTAGGCGGTGAACAGGGCCGCCATCGCGATCGACTGGTCGACGCGGCTGAAGACGCGGTTCAGGAACTCGCTCTCGAGGGTGACCGCCTGCGACTTTTCGGCCTCGACGCAGATGCGGTGCATCGCGGCGATGGTCTCCACCGGGTACTGGCCGGAGGCGGATTCGGCCGAGAGCATCACGGCGTCGGTGCCGTCGAGTACCGCGTTGGCCACGTCGGAGACTTCGGCGCGCGTGGGGATGGGGCTCGAGATCATCGACTCCATCATCTGGGTCGCGGTGATCGTGAGCTTGTTGAGCTGGCGCGCCTGCAGGATCATGCGCTTCTGCAGCGCCGGCACCGCGGCGTCGCCCACCTCCACCGCGAGGTCGCCGCGCGCGACCATGATGCCGTCGCAGGCCTGCATGATGTCTGCCAGCGCCGGGATCGCCTCGGCGCGCTCGATCTTGGCGATCAGCATCGCCCGTCCGCCCGCCGCGCGCAGCAGCTCGCGCGCCATGTACATGTCCGCGCCGCTCTTCGGGAACGAGATCGCGAGGTAGTCGACGTTCATCTTGGCCGCGGTGCGGATGTCGTCGATGTCCTTGGGGGTCAGCGCCGGCGCGGTGAGGCCCCCGCCCTGGCGGTTGATGCCCTTGTTGTTCGAGAGGATGCCGCCATGGCGCACCACGGTGTGGATCTCGCTGCCGCTCACGCGGCCGACCTCGAGCACGATGCGCCCGTCGTCCAGCAGCAGCATGTCGCCGGGCTTCACGTCGCGCGGCAGCTCCTTGTAGTCGAGGCCCACGCGCTCGCCGTCGCCCATGTCGCAGGCGGCGTCGAGGATGAACGCGGCACCCGGCACCAGCAGCGTCTTGCCGTCCTGGAACTTGCCGACGCGGATCTTCGGGCCCTGCAGGTCGGCCATGATGCCCACCGCGCGGTCGACCTTGCGGCAGGTTTCGCGCACCAGCGCCGCGCGCTTCTCGTGGTCGGCGGCGGTTCCGTGGGAGAAGTTGAGCCGCACCACGTCGACGCCAGCGAGGAACATGCGCTCGAGGACGGCGGGGTCGCTCGACGCCGGACCGAGGGTGGCGACAATTTTCGTGCTGCGCTGCATCGGGTTCAGCCTTTCGTGGCGCTCGCGGCGCGCTGCTCGAGGATCGCGACCGCGGGAAGCGTCTTGCCTTCGAGGAATTCGAGGAAGGCGCCGCCGCCGGTGGAGATGTAGCCCACGCGGTCGGTGATGCCGTACTTGGAGATGGCGGCAAGGGTGTCGCCCCCGCCGGCGATGGAGAAGCCCTTCGAAGCGGCGAGCGCCTCGGCCACCGCGCGGGTGCCGTTGCCGAACGCGTCGAACTCGAAGACCCCCACGGGGCCGTTCCATACGATGGTGCCGGCCTCCTTGATCACTTCGGCGTAGGCGCGCGCGGTCTCGGGGCCGATGTCCATGATCAGGTCGTCGTCGTCCACGTCCTTCGCGCGCTTCACCACCGCCGGGGTGTCGGCGGCAAAGGCCTTGCCGCACACCACGTCGACGGGCACCGGGACCGCGGCGCCGCGCGCCTGCATCATCACCATGATCTCCTTCGCCTCGGGGGCGAGGTCCGCCTCGCACAGCGACTTGCCGATCGGCAGCCCCGCGGCGAGCATGAAGGTGTTGGCGATGCCGCCGCCCACGATCAGCTGGTCGACGCGCTGCGAGAGCGACTTCAGGATGGTGAGCTTGGTGGAGACCTTCGAGCCGGCGACGATCGCGACCAGTGGTCGCTTCGGCTTGGCGAGTGCGCGTCCCAGGGCCTCCAGCTCCGCGGCGAGGAGCGGCCCCGCGCAAGCCACCGGCGCGAACCGCGCGATGCCGTGGGTCGTGGCTTCGGCGCGGTGGGCGGTGCCGAAGGCGTCGTTCACGTAGACGTCGGCGAGTGCGGCCATCTTCCGCGCCAGGGTCTCGTCGTCCTTCTTCTCGCCGCGGTTGAAGCGGCAGTTCTCGAGGAGCACCACCTCGCCCGGCTTCACCTGCACGCCCTCGACCCAGTCGCGCACCAGGCGCACCGCGCGGCCGAGGAGCTCGCCCAGGCGCACCGCCACCGGCGCCAGCGAGTCGGCCTGCGAGAACTCGCCCTCCTTCGGCCGGCCGAGGTGGGAGGTGACCATCACCGCCGCGCCGCGGTCGAGGGCGAGGCGGATGCCGGCGAGCGACGCGCGAACGCGCGTGTCGTCGGTAATCGCTCCCGTGTCGTCCTGCGGGACGTTCAGGTCGGCGCGGATGAAGACGCGCTTGCCGGAGAGGTCCTGGTCGGCCATGCGAAGGACATTCATAGCGGGTCCCTGGTGGGGCGCGCGGCCTGCCGCGCCTGCGACTGCTCGAGCACTTGGTTCAGTTCGCGTGTGACGCGGCTGCCGGTGGCGCGGAAAAGGAAAGGGAAGATGCCGTGCACCAGCGCGGCGAGGCCGCCCAGCGTCATCTTCACGCCGTATCGGCACGCGAACGCGCAGTGCTCGAGGTAGGTCTCGCCCACCTCGCGCGGATGCGCGGTGAAGGGATTCTTCATCACGCTTCGGGGGTCACCAGCTTTAGCCCCGCGATGCCGGCGACGATCAGCCCGATGCACGCGAGCCGTGCGGCGTCGCGCGGCTCGCCGAAGAGCACCATGCCGAGGATGGCGGTGCCCACCGCGCCGATCCCGGTCCATACCGCATAACCCGTGCCCACGGGAATGGTGCGCAGCGCGATGGCGAGCAGCGAGACGCTCGCCACCATCGCGACGATGACGAGCGCCGTGGGGACGGGCTTGGTGAAGCCGTCGGTGTACTTGAGCCCCACGGCCCAGCCCACCTCGAACAGGCCCGCCACCAGCAGGAGCGCCCAGGCCATCGCGCGCCTACTTGGCGGCCATCAGGGCCATGGTGGTGTCGAGCATCCGGTTGGAGAAGCCCCACTCGTTGTCGTACCAGCTGCACACCTTGACCAGCCGGCCCGAAACCTTGGTGAGGGTGGCATCGAAGATCGACGAGCGCGGGTCGTGGTTGAAGTCCACCGACACGAGGGGCCCGGTGTTGTACCCGAGGATGCCCTTCAAGTCCCCCGACTCGGAGGCCTTCTTCATGATCGCGTTCACCTCGTCGGCGGTGGTGTCGCGCCCGGCGATGAAGGAGAGGTCCACGAGGGAGACGTTGAGGGTGGGCACGCGGATCGCGAAACCGTCCAGCTTGCCGTTGAGTTCCGGCAGCACCAGGCCCACCGCGGCGGCAGCACCGGTCTTGGTCGGGATCATCGACTGGGTGGCCGAGCGGGCGCGGCGCAGGTCCTCGTGGAACACGTCGGTCAGCACCTGGTCGTTGGTGTAGGCGTGGATCGTGGTCATGAGGCCGGTAGTCACACCCAACGCCGCGTGCAGCGGCTGCACCAATGGCGCCAGGCAGTTGGTGGTGCAGGATGCGTTGGAGATCACGGTGTGCGCGGCCTTGAGCGACTGGTGGTTCACGCCGTAGACGATGGTGCCGTCCACGTCCTTGCCGCCGGGCGCGGAGATGATCACCTTCTTCGCTCCACCCGAGATGTGCGCCGAGGCCTTCTCCTTGGTGGTGAAGAAACCGGTGCACTCGAGGACCACGTCGACCCCCAGGTCCTTCCATGGCAGCTGCGCCGGGTCGCGCTGCGCGACGACGCGGATCTTGTCGCCGTTCACGACCATGTTCTCGCCCTCCACCGCCACGGTCCCGGGGAACTTGCCGTGGGTCGTGTCGTACTGCGTGAGGTGGGCGTTGGTCGCGGCCGGGCCCAGGTCGTTGATCGCGACGATCTGGAGGTCGTGGGACTTGTTGTCCTCGTAGTGGGCGCGGAGGATGTTGCGGCCGATTCGGCCGTAGCCATTGATGGCGACGCGGACGGTCATGTTGCGGGCTCCGGTGGGAAGTGCGGGGGGAATCCGATATTTTAGCTCATGGGGCCGGCGCGACCCCGCGCGCGGTGAGCGCGGCGAGGTCGTGCCACGCGTACGCGACCTCGAGGTAGGAGTGCTGCCCCAGCCGCTCGCTCTTCTCGGCGACGCCCGAGCCGCCCAGCGCCTCGTAGAAGAGGCGCGCGCGGTTCGCCTTGAGCGCCCAGAGGTAGAAGCCGAACCGGCCCTGCCGCACGAAGTGGCGCGCGCACTCGGCGAGGAGGCCGGAGCCGGCGCCGCGGCGCTGGTGCGGCTGCAGCACGTAGAGCGCGTATACCTCGGCCTCGAGTCCCTCCAGCTTGTGGCGCGCTTCTCCGCACCAGGCGAATCCGATCGCGTCGTCGCCGTCGCGGGCTACGAACGTGGCCTGCGCGCTGGAGGGGGTGGCGAGGCGCGACTGCCAGCGCTCCTCGGTCTTGCGCCCGGCGAGCTCGGCGATCACCGCCGTCGGCAGAATGCCCGAATAGGTGGTGCGCCAGCTCTCCTGGTGAATGCGCGCGATCGCCGTCGCATCCGCGGGCCCGGCCGCGCGGAAGGCGACGGCGGAGGAGACGTCAGGCAATGTCCTTGACGGCCGCGACCAGGTGCTCGGCATCGACGCCGAGGAACTTGTAGACGTCGGCGGCGGGCGCCGATTCCCCGAAGCGGTCCACGCCGATCACCGCGCCTTCGAGGCCCACGTACTTGCGCCAGAAATCGGTGACGCCCGCCTCCACCGCGGCGCGCGGCATTCCCGGGGGCAGCACGGAGTCGCGCCAGGCCGCGTCCTCGCGATCGAAGACGCTGGTGCACGGCATGGACACCACGCGCACCGGGATCCCGGCCTGCGCGAGGGTCTTCTGCGCGGCAAGCGCGATCGAGATCTCGCTGCCGGTGCCGATGATCGCCGCGCGGGCGCCAGGAGCGTCCACCAACACGTAGCCGCCGCGGCGGATGGCGGCGACCTGCTCGGGCGAGCGCTTCACGAACGGCACGTTCTGGCGCGAGAGCGCGAGCGCGCTGGGCCCGTCGCGCCGTTCGATCGCCATCGCCCAGGCCACCGCGGTCTCCGTGGTGTCGCAGGGGCGCCACACGTCCATCCGCGGGATGAGGCGCAGGCTCGAGACGTGCTCGACCGGTTGGTGCGTGGGGCCATCCTCGCCCAGGCCGATGGAGTCGTGGGTGAAGACGAAGATGTTGCGAATGCGCATCAGCGCCGCCATGCGCAGCGCGTTGCGGGAGTAGTCCGAGAAGGTGAGGAAGGTGCCGGAGTAGGGGATGAAGCCGCCGTGGAGAGCCAGGCCGTTGCCGGCCGCGGCCATGCCGAACTCGCGCACGCCGAAGTACACGTAGTTGCCGCCGCCCTCGCCGCCGATCGCCCGGGTTCCGGACCAGTTGGTGAGGTTGGAGCCGGTGAGGTCCGCCGAGCCGCCCACCAGCTCGGGCAGGTGCGGGGCGAGGGCCTCGATGGCGTTCTGCGAGGCCTTCCGGGTGGCGATATTTTCCCCCTTGGCGGTTGTTTTCTCGAGCAGCGCCTCCACATATGAACTCCAGCCCTCGGGAAGCGCCCCCGACATGCGGCGCGTGAATTCCGCCGCGAGCTCCGGATGCGCGCGCTCGTAGCCGGCGAAGCGGTCGTTCCACTCCTGCTCGAGGCGCGCGCCGTTCGCGCGCGCGTCCCAGGCGCGGTAGATCGCCTCGGGGATTTCGAACGGGGCGTGTTTCCAGCCCAGCGACTCGCGGGTGGCGGCGATCTCCTTGTCGCCAAGCGCGGCGCCGTGGACGGCATCGGTACCCGCCTTGTTGGGCGAGCCTTTGCCGATGATGGTTTTGCAGCAGATGAGCGTGGGCCGGAAGGTTTCGGCGTGGGCGCGCTCGATGGCAGCGGAGACGGCGCGGGCGTCGTGGCCGTCGACGGCGGGGATTACGTTCCAGCCGTAGCTTTCGAAGCGCTTGGGCGTGTCGTCGCGGAACCATCCCTCGACTTTTCCGTCGATGGATATCCCGTTGTCGTCGTACAGGACGATCAGCTTGCCGAGCTTCAGCACGCCGGCGAGCGAGCCGGCCTCGTGGGAGATGCCTTCAATGAGGCAGCCGTCGCCGACGAAGACGTAGGTGCGGTGGTCGACGATGGCGTGGCCGGGGCGGTTGAAGCGGTCGGCGAGGAGCCTCTCGGCGAGCGCGAAGCCCACGGCGTTGGCGAGGCCCTGGCCCAGGGGCCCGGTGGTGGTCTCGACGCCGGGCGTGTAGCCCACCTCCGGGTGTCCCGGGGTGCGGGAGTGCAGTTGGCGGAAGTTGCGCAGCTCGCTGATCGGCAGGTCGTAGCCGGTGAGGTGCAGCAGCGCGTAGTGCAGCATCGAGCCGTGCCCGTTGGACAGGATGAAGCGGTCGCGGTCGGGCCACGCCGGGTTGGCGGGGTTGTGGCGCAGGTGGCCGCGCCACAGCGCCTCGGCGATCTCGGCCATGCCCATCGGCATGCCGGGGTGCCCGGAGATGGCTTTCTGCACCGCGTCCATGGCGAGGGCGCGGATGGCGTTGGCGAGGTCGCCGGAGGAGACGGAGGCTGCAGGAGTGTCGGGCATTTCGAATGTATCGGAAGTAAGGCGGGAGGGTAGCGGCGCGAGCAAAAACTGTTCCGCTGCCTTGAATATACGATTATACTTGCGCACTTTTTCACCGCGATATTTTTCGCTTGGGTAAACCTCTGCAAGAAGGACAGCACCCGCCGCCCTGGGTTTGAGGGCGCCCCGCTCCCATGGAGCGGAGCGCCCGAGGTCGCGTGTGCAGTCCCCGCCCTTGCGGATCTTTGCTTGGAAGGGGTATCACGATGAAGGGACTGCACATCATTGCCGATCTGTACAACTGCCAGAAGGGCGAGCTCCTCGTGTCTTCGAATCAGTTGCGGGAGCTCTGCGTCAACGCCTGCCGTGAGGTGGGACTGACGGTCCTCGGAGATCATTTCTACCAGTTCGATGGCGCCGACGGCACGCAGCTCGGCGGATCGACCGGTGCCGTGGTCCTGGCCGAATCGCACCTCGCGATCCACACCTGGCCCGAACGCGACGGCGCCACCCTGGATGTCTACGTGTGCAACTTCACGTCGGACAACACCAGCAAGGCCGAAGCGGTCTACTCGAAGCTCATCAAGGCGCTCAAGCCCGCCGACGTCCTCGTCGATCGCGTGCAGCGCGGCCGTGACCTGCCGCTGAAGAAGCGCGTGGTCAACGGCTGAACGCAACTCCGGCCGGCGGGTCCTCCGCCGGCCGCCCCATTCGAATGTCCGAGAAAATCCTCGAGCGCCTCACCGACGCGGCGGGCGTCTATTTCGACGCGACGCTGGTGGAGCGCCGCCAGACGCCCTACCAGCTGCTGGAGGTGTATGACACCCCGGCGCTCGGCCGCATCTTCCGCCTCGACGGGTTCAACATGACCTCGGAGCGCGACGAGTTCCTCTACCACGAGAATCTCGTGCACCCGGCGGCGGTGGCCCACCCCCATCCGCGCGAGGCGCTGGTGATCGGCGGCGGCGACGGTGGCTCCTCGGAGGAGCTGCTCAAGCACGCCACCATCGAGCGCGTGCACATGGCCGAGCTCGATCCCGACGTGATCGAGATCGCGCGGCGGCACTTCGGCGCCGTGCACCGCGGTGCCTTCGAGGATCCGCGCCTTCAGGTGACGGTGGGCGACGGCCTCGAGTACCCGCGTGGCACCGCGGCCCGCTACGACCTGGTGATGATGGACCTCACCGATCCCGTGGGGCCCGCGGTGGAGCTCTACGCGGCGGCCACGTTCTCGCTGGTGAAGCGCGCCATGGCCGAGGGCGCGGCGCTCACCCTGCACCTGGGCTCGCCCTTCTTTCACCCGGAGCGCGTCGCGGCCACCCTCGCCACGCTGCGCCAGGTGTTCGCGCGGGTGACGCCCTACTTTGCCTACGTTCCCCTCTACGGCTCGCTCTGGGGCTTCGCGGTCGCCTCCGACCGCCTCGAGCCCGCGGGGCTCGCGCCCGAGGCGGTGGACCGCATCATCGCCGCGCGGGGCGTGGGCGACCTGCAGAGCTACAACGGCGCGCAGCATCGCGCGCTTTTCGCGCTGCCCAACTATGTGGTGCCGCTGGTCGGCTGATCGGCGGCCGCGCGCTCGCGCAGCCATCCGCGCCACTCGGCGAGCAGCCGCGGCCCCCGCGCCGCGACCACGGAGCGGCTCCATACGTTGGCGCTCCAGAAGTCGTCGTGCTCCAGGGTGCTCGCGTGGCCGCCGGCCTCCTCGAGCACCAGCGCGCCGGCGGCGTAGTCCCACATCTTCTGCCCGGAGTGGAGCATCACGTCGATGCGCGCCGCGGCGAGGTGGCACCAGGAGAGCGCCGAGGAGCCGCTGGTGAGGCGCCGCGCATAGGGCGGGTGGCGTTTCAGCTCCCCGCGCAGCCGCGCGGTATTGCGTCGCAGGCTCACCTCGGCCACGGCGTCGCACAGCTGCGGCGCGCGGGCGGGGACCTCGAGGGTCCGGTGGTTCAGCCACGCGCCGCCGCCGCGCACGGCGAAGAACGCCTCGTCGGCGATCGGATCGTAGACGGTGCCGAAGAGCGGGCGGCCCGCTTCCATCAGCGCCACCGACACTGCGAAGAAGGGCACGCCGGCGCTGAAGTTGCGCGTGCCGTCGAGGGGGTCGACGCACCAGAGGCGCCCGCCGCGCTCCCAGATGGCGACCTGCTCGTGGGAGGGCATCTCCTCGGCGAGCACCGGCACGTCGTGGATCGCGCGGAGCCGCCGCTGCAGCGCGGCCTGCGCGGCCAGGTCCGCCTCGGTGAGGATGCTGCCGTCGTCCTTGCGCATCGCGACCACGTTGCGGTAGCGGGGCAGGATCTCGTCGGCGGCGACGTCGCGCACCGCGTCGATGGCGCGCGCGGCAAAGTGAACCGTGATGTCCACGGCCCTATGCTACATTCGTTTCGACCCATGGCGATCCCCCGAATCCACTGCGACCTCCGGCTGGGGCCGGGCGCGCAATTCACGCTCGCGCCCGACGCCGCGCAGCACGTGGCCAAGGCGCTGCGCGTGAAGGCCGGCGACGCGCTCGTGGTCTTCGACGGCCGCGGTGGCGAGTACCCGGCGACGGTGCAGCGCGTCGACCGCGACCGCGTCGACGT
>JBBQBW010000060.1:0-9372 GCA_038318025.1 Burkholderiales bacterium
TTGGCGCGCGCCTCGCGCAGCCGGGCGAGTTCACCCGGCGCGCGTACCTGAACGATCGCATCGACCTCGCCCAGGCGGAAAGCGTTGCGGACCTCATCGACGCTGCGAGCGCGGAAGCGGCCATGGCCGCGGCCCGGTCCCTTTCCGGGGAATTCTCGCGCCGCATCCATGAGTTGGTCGCGGGCCTCACGGAGCTGCGGATGCACGTCGAGGCGTGCATCGACTTTCCCGAAGAAGAGATAGCGCCCGGCGACCGTGCGTGGCAGTCGCAGCGGCTGGAGGGCCTGCGCGGGGCACTCGACACCCTTCTCGGTGAAGCGCTCCAGGGCATGGTGCTGCGGGATGGGCTTACGGTGGTGCTTGCGGGCCGGCCGAACGTCGGCAAGTCGAGCCTCCTCAATCGGCTTGCGGGAGAGGAGGTGGCGATCGTGACGCCGATCGCCGGCACCACCCGTGACTATGTTCGCGCCACCATCACTCTCGAGGGCGTGCCGATCCACCTGATCGATACCGCTGGCTTGCGCGACACCGACGATCCGGTGGAGCGGATCGGCGTCGATCGCACCTGGCAGGCGATCTCGAAGGCCGGCGCAGCTTTGATGCTGGTCGACGCGAGGGAGGGGGTGGGGATCGATCCGGAGTTGGCCAGGCGGCTCCCCCCCGGGATGCCCCTCGCTGTGGTTGCCAACAAGCAGGACCTGGTGGCTGATTCGCCTGGCGGCGGGCCGGCTACGCCGCCGTTCCTTAGGGTTTCAGCGAAGACGGGTGCGGGAGTGGAGGCGCTCCGAGCCTGGCTCCTTGAGATCGCGGGTTGGAAGCCCCACGGCGAGGGCCTGTTCGCCGCCCGAGCTCGTCATGTTGCGGCGCTGGAGCGCGCCCAACGGGCCCTCGTAGGGGCATCCGAAGCGTCGCAAGCCTTTGAAATAAAAGCGGAAGAGTTGTCGATCGCCCAGAGAGCGTTGGGGGAGATCACCGGAGAGGTCACCCCGGACCAACTGCTGGGGGAGATTTTTTCCCGCTTCTGTATCGGGAAGTAAGTTCCACGTGGAACATCGACCCTGGTCGCCGCAGTTCCACGTGGAACACACCGATGCCTCGCCGGCTGCTTTGCCGTAGAATTCCGTCATCGCGCCTCGGCCCCCGCCGTGTGCGCTTTTCCTTTTCTGAGCGATGGATTTCCCTGACCGATTCGACGTGATCGTGGTGGGTGGCGGCCATGCCGGCACCGAGGCCGCGCTCGCGGCCGCGCGGTCGGGCGCCCGGACCTTGCTGCTCACCCACGCCATCGAGACCTTGGGCCAGATGTCGTGCAACCCATCGATTGGCGGCATCGGGAAGGGCCACCTGGTCCGCGAGGTCGATGCGCTGGGTGGCGCCATGGCCATCGCAGCGGACGAGGCCGGCATCCAGTTTCGCACCTTGAATGGGAGCAAGGGCGCGGCGGTTCGCGCCACCCGGGCCCAGGCCGACCGCGTTCTTTACCGCACGGCGATCCGCCGCCGCCTGGAGGCCCAGCCGAACCTTTGGCTCTTCCAGCAAGCGGTGGATGACCTGGTGGTGGAGGGCGACCGCGTCACCGGCGCAGTAACCGCTATCGGCCTCACGTTCCACGCGGCCTCGGTGGTCCTTACCGCCGGGACGTTCCTGGGCGGGCGGGTCCATGTGGGGCTGTCGAACTATCGCGCCGGCCGGGCCGGCGATGCACCATCGCTCTCCCTGGCCGCGCGGCTGCGGGAGCTGAACCTTCCCGTCGGCCGCCTGAAAACCGGGACCCCGCCACGCATCGACGGCCGCAGCATTGACTTCTCGAAGGTGCAGGAGCAGCCCGGCGATCGCCCCGAGACGGTGTTCTCGTTCATCGGCCGCCGCGAGATGCATCCGCGCCAAGTAAGCTGCTGGATCACCCACACCAATGCACGGACGCACGAGATCATCCGCGGCGGACTGGATCGCTCGCCGATGTACACCGGGGTGATCGAGGGGGTGGGGCCACGCTACTGCCCGTCGATCGAGGACAAGATCCACCGCTTCGCCGGCAAGGACTCCCACCAGATATTCCTGGAGCCCGAGGGCCTCGACACCCACGAGTTCTACCCCAACGGGATCTCAACCAGCCTGCCGTTCGACGTGCAGTTGGCGCTGGTGCGCTCGATCCCGGGACTGGAGTGCGCCCACATCCTCCGGCCCGGCTATGCGATCGAATACGATTATTTCGACGCGCGGGGATTGCGCAAGACCCTCGAGACCAAGGCGATCGCCGGACTCTTCTTCGCCGGGCAGATCAACGGCACCACCGGTTACGAAGAGGCGGCGGCCCAGGGGCTGCTGGCGGGAATCAACGCGGCGTTGCATGCGCGCGGCGAGCCGGGGTGGTGCCCCGCTCGTGACGAGGCATACCTCGGTGTGCTGGTCGACGACCTGGTCACCCAGGGCGTTTCGGAGCCGTACCGGATGTTCACCAGCCGCGCCGAATACCGGCTCCAGCTGCGCGAAGACAACGCGGACCTGCGTCTCACTGAGGTAGGCCGTAAGCTCGGCCTCGTCGACGATGCCCGCTGGGAGGCGTTCAGCCGCAAGCGGGAGGCGGTCGAGCAGGAGGCCGACCGGCTTAAACGCACTTGGATTCGCCCAGAGAAAGTTAATGTGCAAGATCAGATAGATACCCTTGGAAAAGTCATTGAGCGCGAGCACTCGCTATTCGATCTGCTGCGTCGTCCCGGCGTGAGCTATTCGTCCCTATCCCATTGGATGGAGGGTGCTGCGGCGCCGGAGATCGCCGAACAGGTGGAGATCGCGGCGAAGTATTCGGGCTACATCGAGCGGCAGAGGGACGAGGTCGCCCGGCAGGCGGCGCAGGAGAACGCTGTGATCCCGGCGGGGCTCGACTACGCTACGGTGCGCGGCCTTTCCCGCGAGGTGCAGCAGAAGCTTGCCCACCACCGGCCCGAGACAGTGGGGCAGGCGGCGCGAATCCAGGGCATGACGCCGGCGGCCATTTCCCTCCTGCTGGTTCATATCAAACGCCACGGCGCCGCGGCTGCCGCGACGGCACAGGGAGGCTCCGCGTGAGCCTCGCCGCGCAGATCGCCGCGGGCCTCGAGTCGATGGGCATCGCGTTGCCGCAGGAAGCTCCCGCCCGACTCGCCGCGCACCTCGAGTTGGTCGCGAAATGGAACCGGGTCCACAACCTCACCGCGGTGCGCGAAACCGAGCAGATGGTGGTCCTCCACGTCCTCGACAGCCTGTCGCTGCTGCCACACCTGGGCGCGGCGAGGTTGGTCGTCGACGTCGGCACCGGGGCGGGATTCCCCGGCATCCCGGTTGCGATCGCGCGGCCTGACCTGGCGGTGACGTTGCTCGACTCGAGCCACAAGAAGGGGACCTTCCTTGAGCAGGCCAAGGCGGAGCTCGGCCTCGCGAACGTCACCGTGGCCTGCGAGCGCGTCGAGGCCTATCGTCCCGCGCAGCCGTTCGACGTCGTGGTGTCGCGCGCATTCTCCGACCTTGCGGATTTCGTCGCGCAGGCCCGGCACCTGGCGGGGCCCGGCGGCCGGCTCCTCGCGATGAAGGGAGTTTTCCCCTACGACGAGATCGCGCGCGTGCCGCCGACCCATCGCGTGAGCGAGGTGGTGGAGCTCACCGTGCCCTCGCTCGAGGCCAAGCGCCACCTCGTGCTGCTCGAGGCCGCGTGATGGCGCGCATCTTCGTCATCGCGAACCAGAAGGGCGGCGTGGGCAAGACCTCCGTCGCGGTCAACCTCTGCGCAAGCCTTGCCCACTACGGACGCCGCGTCCTGCTGGTAGACCTCGACCCTCAGGGCAATGCCACGACCGGCAGCGGCGTCGACAAGACCGCGTGCGAGAACACTGTATATGGAATGCTGCTCGGCGAGCACGGCGCCGCGGAGGCGATCCGGCACTGCGAGGGCAACTACGACATCGTCCCGTCCAATCGGGACCTGGCCGGCGCCGAGGTGGAGATGATCGGGATCGAGCGCCGCGAGTTCCGGCTGCGCGAGGCCCTCGCCGCGGTAGGCGGCGATTACGAATTCGTGGTGATCGACTGCCCGCCGGCCCTCAACATGCTCACGGTGAACGGCTTCGCCGCCGCCGACGCCGTGATCATCCCGATGCAATGCGAGTACTACGCGCTCGAGGGACTCTCCGACCTCGTGGGAACGCTGCGCAAGGTGAAGCAGAACCTGAATCCCGGCATCGAGATCGAGGCGCTGGTGCGAACCATGTACGACCCGCGCAGCACGCTCACCGTGCAGGTTTCCGACGAGCTCAAGCGCCATTACGGCGAGAAGGTGTTCGATACCGTGATCCCGCGCAACGTGCGCATCGCCGAGGCGCCTTCGTTCGGCAAGCCGGTGCTGCTCCACGACCCGCTGTCGAAGGGCGCCGTGGCGCACCTGCAGTTCGCGCGCGAGCTCCTCGAGCGCAGCGGTATCGAAGTGACGGAGCCCGCATGACCACCCGCCACAAGGGATTGGGGCGCGGCCTCGACGCGTTGCTGGGAGGCAACAACCGCGCCGCGAAGGGCGAGGAGACGCTGGCGCAGCTCGCCATCGGCCAGTTGAAGCCCGGCAAGTACCAGCCGCGCACGCGAATGGACGAGACCTCGCTCGCCGAGCTCGCCGAGTCGATCAAGGCGCGCGGCGTGATCCAGCCGGTGATCGTGCGGCCGGTGGGCGATTCGCAGTTCGAGATCCTCGCCGGCGAGCGCCGCTGGCGCGCGGCGCGCATGGCAGGGCTGCAAGTGGTGCCCGCGGTGGTCCGCGAGGTCCCCGACGAGGCGGCGCTTGGCATCGGATTGATCGAGAACATCCAGCGCGAGGACCTGAATCCCCTCGAGGAGGCCCTCGGCCTGCAGCGCCTGATTCGGGAGTTCAAGCTCACCCATGACGAGGTCGCCAAGGCCATCGGGCGCTCGCGCACCGGAGTGACCAACCTGTTGAGGCTGTTGGAGCTGGCGGCGCCGGTGCAGGCAATGCTGCAGGACGGCAAGATCGACATGGGGCACGCGCGCGCGCTCCTCGGCTTGTCGGGGGCGCGTCAGGTCGAGGTCGCTACCCAGGTCGCCACCCAGGGCCTGTCGGTGCGCGAGACCGAGAAGATCGTCCAGCAGGCCACGGCCGCGCCGGTGGCCAAGCGTGCCGCGGCGCGCCTCGATGCCGACTCCCGGCGGCTGCAAGAAGAGCTGTGCGAGTCGCTCGGCGCCGCGGTGGAGCTCAAGCCGCGCGCGCATGGCCGCGGCAGCGTGGTGATCGACTATTCGAGCCTCGACGAGCTGCAAGGCCTGGTGAAGCGCCTTACGACGCGCTGAGAGCGCTCCCATTGTTGCGCTGCACGATACTTTTGACGCCCATTTCCGCAAAACGCTATAATCGAATGGTTTCGCTTCGCGCATTCAGACCCCCCGCCAGGCCCATCCGCGTCGTCCTTCGGTGGCAGCTCATCGCCACCGGGAGCCTCGGGCTGGCCGCGGCGATCCCCTGGGGTGCCGACGGGTTCATTTCCGCCGCGCTGGGCGGGATCCTGAACGTGGTGGCGGGTTGGGTATACGGATGGCGCGTGGCGCAGGGCGCTAATGGGACGGCCGGGGAGGCACTGAGGACGATGCTGAGGGCGGAGGCGTTCAAGATCCTCCTCATCGTGATCCAGCTCTGGCTCGTGCTCGCGTTTTACAGGGACATCGTGGTCGTCGCGTTCTTCGCGGCGTTCGTGGTCACGGTAGGGGTGTTCGCGGCGGCGATTGCCGTTCGCGACACCGAGGAAAACAAGACTTCCCGGCCCGCCGGGGGACAGTGACGGAACTCAACAACAGCATGGCTTCCCCGAATCCGAGTCCTGCCGAATACATCGGCCACCACCTCACCTTCTTCTCCAAGCCGATCGGCGACGGCGGCTTCTGGACGCTCAACGTCGACACCATCGCCGTTTCGGTGCTGATGGGCGCCCTCGGCATCGGATTCTTCTGGTGGGTTGCCCGCAGCGCCACGGCGGGCGTGCCCGGCAAGCTCCAGGGGCTGGTCGAGTTCGTCTTCGACAAGATCGACGAGAACGTCCGCGGCATCTTTCACGGCGACCGGCACCGGTTCGTGGCGCCCCTCGCCTTCACCGTGTTCATCTGGGTCCTGCTGATGAACAGCATGGACTTCATTCCCGCCGACCTCGGCGCCGCGGTCACCCAAAACATCAGCGAGCACGGCTTCCGCCTGGTCCCCACGGCCGACGTGAACACTACCTTCGCGCTCGCCCTCACGGTGTGGGTGCTGATGATAGGAACCGCCATCAAGGTGAAAGGCCTGGGGGGCTTCTTCCACGAGCTCTTCTGCGCGCCGTTCGGCTCGCACCCCGCGCTGTGGGCCCTGAACCTCCTGTTCAACCTGGTCGAGTACATCTCCAAGCCGCTGTCGCATTCGCTGCGGCTCTTCGGAAACATCTACGCCGGCGAGATCATCTTCCTGCTGCTCTGGATGCTTGCGGCCGTGGGTCTCGCCGGCAGCATCTTCGCGATCCCGCTCGCGCTCTTCTGGGCGCTGTTCCACCTCCTGATCGTGCTGCTGCAGGCCTACATCTTCATGATGCTCACCGTCGTTTACATCCAGATGGCGCACGAAGGCCACTAGGCCCACCCCTTCATCACCCGCAACCTCAAATTCATAACCGAAAGGAATAGACGATGGACAAACTCCAACTGCTGGCCATGGTCCAGGCTTACACCGGGATCGGCATCGGCCTCATGATCGGCCTCGGCGCCCTGGGTGCTTGCGTGGGCGTGGGCATCATGTGCAGCCGCTTCCTCGAAGGCGCCGCCCGCCAGCCGGAGCTGATGCCCCAGCTGCAGGCCAAGGTCTTCCTGCTGCTCGGCCTGATCGACGCTTCGTTCATCATCGGCGTCGGCCTTGCGATGTTCTTCGCCTTCGCGAACCCGCTCGCCACGCCGTTCCGCTAACACGACCGACGAATTGCCCGAAAGGGACGTTTCATGAACCTCAATGCAACGATGATCGCGCAGGCGATCGTCTTCATCCTGTTCATCTTCATCTCGGTCCGTTTCGTCTGGCCGATGCTCCTGAACAAGATCGAGGCGCGCAACAGCGCCATCGCCGACGGGCTCGCCGAGGCCGAGCGCGGCAAGGGCGCTCTCGCCGAGGCGCAGAAGGAGTCGGACCGCCTGCTCAAGGAGGCGCGCGCGCGCGCGCAGGAGATCCTGGTACAGGCGGACAAGCAGGCGTCGCAGCGGGTGGAAGAGTCGAAGTCCGCGGCGAAGACCGAGGCCGAGCGCGTCACCGCGACCGCGCAGGCCGCCCTGCAGCAGGAAGTCCAGTCCGCGCGCCAGCAGCTGCGCGAACAGGTCGCCCAGCTCGCGGTCGCAGGGGCCGAGAAGATCCTCAAGCGCGAGGTGGACGCCAAGACCCACGCCGATATGCTGAGCCAGCTGAAGGCGCAGCTCTAGCCCATGGCCGAGATCGCGACCGTCGCCCGCCCGTACGCCGAAGCGGTGTTTCGTTCCGCGCTGGAGCAGAACGCCCTGGGCCCCGTGGCGGATAGCCTTGCGCTGGTCGCCGCGATCGCGGGCGACGAGCAGATGCACTCCATCCTGCTTAACCCCAAGGTGGCGGCGACGCAGAAGAAGGAGATCTTCACCGCCGGCGCCTCCGGGCGCTTGCATCCCCTGGTGCAGAGCCTCCTCGGGATGCTGGTGGACAACAATCGCGCGGCGCTGGTCGGCTCCATCGCCCTGCAGTTCGAGGACCTGAAGCACGACCATGAGCGCGTCCTGCGCGCGCGCATCACCAGCGCGCAGCCGCTGACCGATGCCCAGCGCGCGGAAATCGTCGCGGCCCTCGAGAAGCGCTACGGCAAGAAGATCGAAACCGAGCTGGACGTCGACCCCGAGCTGCTGGGCGGGGCGCGCGTGCAGATCGGCGACCAAGTCATCCACGCATCCGTTCGCGACGCCCTGGCCCAGATGGCCGCGGCGCTGACCCGATAAGGCCCCGCAAGGGCAAAGGATCCCGCAATGCAGATCAATCCCTCCGAGATCAGCGAGCTGATCAAGTCCAAGATCCAGAACCTCCAGGTTGCCGCCGAGAAGCGCAACGAGGGGACCGTGATCTCGGTGACCGACGGCATCTGCCGCATCCACGGCCTGGCCGAAGTGATGCAGGGCGAGATGCTGGAGTTCCCCGGCAACGTCTTCGGCCTGGCGCTCAACCTCGAGCGTGACTCGGTCGGCGCCGTGGTGCTGGGCCCCTACGAGCACATCTCCGAGGGCGATACGGTCAAGTCGACCGGCCGCATCCTCGAGGTTCCCGTGGGTCCGGAGCTGATCGGGCGCGTGGTGAACTCGCTGGGCCAGCCGATCGACGGCAAGGGCCCGGTCAACGCGAAGATGACCGAGCCGATCGAGAAGGTCGCCCCGGGCGTCATCGCGCGCAAGTCGGTGTCGCAGCCGGTGCAGACGGGCCTGAAGTCCATCGACGCGATGGTGCCGGTGGGCCGCGGCCAGCGCGAGCTGATCATCGGCGACCGCCAGACGGGCAAGACCGCCGTGGCCGTCGACGCGATCATCAACCAGAAGGGGAAGGATCTGTTCTGCGTCTACGTGGCTGTCGGCCAGAAGGCCTCGACCATCGCCAACGTGGTGCGCAAGCTCGAGGAATCGGGCGCCATGGCCTACACCATCGTGGTGGCCGCCACCGCGTCCGACCCCGCCGCGATGCAGTACATCGCCCCCTACTCGGGTTGCACGATGGGCGAATATTTCCGCGATCGGGGCCAGGACGCGCTGATCGTGTACGACGACCTCACCAAGCAGGCCTGGGCCTACCGCCAGATCTCGTTGCTGCTGCGCCGCCCGCCGGGCCGCGAAGCGTACCCCGGCGACGTGTTTTACCTCCACAGCCGCCTGCTCGAGCGCGCCGCGCGCGTAAACGAGAAGTATGTCGAGGACTTCACCAAGGGCGCCGTCAAAGGCAAGACCGGCTCCCTCACCGCGCTCCCCATCATCGAGACCCAGGCGGGCGACGTGTCGGCCTTCGTGCCGACCAACGTGATCTCGATCACCGACGGCCAGATCTTCCTCGAGACCGACCTCTTCAACGCCGGCATCCGTCCCGCCATCAACGCGGGCATCTCGGTGTCGCGAGTCGGCGGCGCCGCGCAGACCAAGGTCATCAAGAAGCTGGGCGGCGGCGTGCGCCTGGCGCTCGCGCAATACCGCGAGCTCGCGGCCTTCGCCCAGTTCGCCTCCGACCTGGACGAAGCCACCCGCAAGCAGCTCGAGCGCGGCCGCATGGTGACCGAGCTCATGAAGCAGCCGCAGTACCAGCCGCTCCAGGTGTGGGAGATGGCGCTCGTG
>JBBQBW010000061.1:0-9321 GCA_038318025.1 Burkholderiales bacterium
ACCCTGCGCAGCCACTGGATCGCGAGCGGTCCCCAGGTGGCCGCCTTCGAACGCGCGCTCTCGGATTACGTCGGCGGCCGCCCGGTACGGGTGGCGACTTCCGGCACCGGGGCGATGCAGGCGGCCCTCGAGATGCTGCGCGTGGGGCCCGGCGACGAGGTGATTACCCCGTCCCAGAGCTTCTTCGCCACCGCCAACGTGATCGAGCGCACCGGCGCCACGACGGTGTTCGTCGACGTGGACCTCGCGACGCGCAACGTGGACCTCGAGGCGGCCGCGGCCGCCGTGACGCCGCGCACCCGGGTGCTGCTGCCCACGCACTACAACGCGCCGCTCGATCCCGCGGCGCTCGCCGCCTTTCGCGCGCGCCACGGCGTGAGGATCGTCGAGGACGCCGCACTCGCCATCGGGTCACAGGCTGGGGGCAAACCCGTCGGGGCCACCGGCGACCTGGTGTCCTTCAGCTTCCACCCCAACAAGAACATGACCACCATCGAGGGCGGCGCCCTGGTGGTGAACGATACCGGGGAGGCCGCCGCCATCGAGCGGCTGCGCTTCCACGGCATCTCGCGCAACGCCGACGGCACCCGCGACGTGGAGGCGCCGGGCGCCAAGTTGAACCTCTCCGACGTCTCCGCGCGCCTCGGCCTGGCACAGCTCGCGCAGCTCGACGCCTGGTGCGCCGTGCGCGCGCGGCTCGCCAGGCGCTACTTCGAATGCCTCGGGGGCGATGACCTCCTCACGCCCGAGCGCCTGCCTCCGCGTGAAAATCCGGGACACAGCTGGAACATGTTCACGGTGCTGCTGCCGATCGCCGCGATGAAGGCCGAGCGCAAGTCGTTCATCGCCGCGATGCACGCGGAAGGCATCGGCGTCGGCATTTCCTACGAGGCGATCCACCTCGCGACGCATTTCCGCCGCCAGGGCTGGCGCGAGGGGCAGTTTCCGGTCTCGGAGCGCATCGCGCGCGAGACCGTGTCGCTGCCGCTGCACGCGGGCATGATCGATTCCGACGTTGAGCGCGTCTGCGCGGCTGCAGCCCGCGTGCTGCGCGTTACCTGAGCCCCCATCGCCATGTCCGATCCGCGCCTGTCCGTCGTCATCCCGGTCTACAACGAGGATGAGGTGCTGCCGGCGCTGTTCGCGCGGCTCTACCCCGCCCTGGACGCGATCGGCACGAGCTACGAGGTGGTGTTCGTCAACGACGGGAGCCGCGACCGCAGCGGGGCGCAGCTGCGTGAGCAGTTCCAGCAGCGCCCGGACGTGACCCGGGTGATCTACTTCAACGGCAACTTCGGCCAGCACATGGCGATCATGGCCGGCTTCGAGCATTGCCGCGGCGACCGGGTGGTGACGCTCGACGCCGACCTGCAGAACCCGCCCGAGGAGGTCGCCAGCCTGCTGGCGAAGATGGACGAGGGCCACGACTACGTGGGCTCGATCCGCCGCAACCGCCAGGACGCGGCGTGGCGGCGCTGGGCCTCACGCGCGATGAACCGCCTGCGCGAGCGCATCACCCGCATCCGAATGACCGACCAGGGCTGCATGCTGCGCGCCTACGACCGCGCCATCGTGGACGCGATCCGCGCTTCCCAGGAGGTGAGCACCTTCATCCCGGCCCTCGCCTACTCTTTCGCCCGCAATCCCACCGAGATCGAGGTGGCCCACGAGGAGCGCCACGCCGGCGACTCGAAGTACTCGCTCTACCAGCTGGTGCGCCTCAACTTCGACCTGGTGACCGGGTTCTCGGTGCTGCCGCTGCAGGTGTTCTCGCTCTTCGGCATCTTCGTCTCGCTGGTGTCCCTGGTGGTCTACGTGTTCGTGATCGCCCAGCGCCTCCTCCTCGGCACCTTCGACTCGCTGTGGGTCATCTGGGACCGCGACATCCTGCAGTTCTTCCTCACCGGCGTGATGCTCTTCGGCCTGGGCCTCATCGGGGAGTACGTCGGGCGCATCTACCAGCAGGTGCGCGAGCGCCCCCGCTTCCTGATCCAGGCGATCCTGGAGAAGCGCGACTGATGGGCGCTTCGGCCGTGGTGTTCGCCTACCATGACGTGGGCGTGCGCTGCCTCTCGGTGCTGCTCGCCCACGGCGTGCGCGTGCCGCTGGTGGTGACCCACGCCGACGACCCGCGCGAGAACGTGTGGTTCGGGAGCGTCGAGCGGCTGGCGCGCGAGACGGGGCTCGAGGTCGCGGTCGCGGACGACGCCGACGCCGCGCTCGCCGGGCGCGTGCGGGCCCTCGCCCCGGACTTCATATTCTCGTTCTACTTCCGCCGCATGCTCCCGGCGGCGGTGCTGGCCCACGCGCGGCGCGGCGCCTACAACATGCACGGCTCGCTGCTGCCACGCTTCCGCGGCCGCGCGCCGGTCAACTGGGCGATCGTGCGCGGCGCGCGCGAGACCGGCGCCACGCTCCACGAGATGGTGGCCAAGCCCGATGCCGGCGCCATCGTCGACCAGCAGGCGGTGCCGATCCTGCCCGAGGACACCGCGCTCGACGTGTTCCGCAAGGTGACGGTCGCGGCCGAGATCGTGATGGACCGCGCCCTGCCGGGCATCGTCGCCGGCACCGCGCGGCCGGTGGCGCAGGACCTCTCCCGCGGCGAGTACTGCCGAGGACGCCGCCCCGAGGACGGCCGCATCGACTGGTCGCGCCCGGCGCGCGAGATCCACGACCTGGTGCGCGCCGTGGCTCCCCCCTACCCCGGCGCCTTCGCCACCCTCGAGGGCCGGGCGCTTCGCGTGCTGCGCACGCGCTCGCCCCACCCGGGGGCCGAGCCGGGGCCGGCACGCCTCATCGCCGGGAGCGGCGGCCTCGCCGCGCATTGCGCCGATGGTGGCATCCTTCCAATCCTCGCCTGCGAGCTCGACGGCACGCCGTTCGACCGCGACCGCTTCATCGAGCGCTTCGGCGCCCGCCCCACCGCACTGGAATGAAATGAAGAAGATCTGCATCCTCGGCGTCAACGGCTTCATCGGCCACCACCTGTCGCAGCGCATCCTCGCCGAGAGCGACTGGGAGGTGTTCGGCATGGACATGGGCTCCGACCGGCTGGCGGACCTGATGCAGGACCAGCGCTTCCACTTCTTCGAAGGCGACATCACCATCAACCGCGAGTGGATCGAGTACCACGTGCGCAAGTGCGACGTGATCCTGCCGCTGGTGGCGATCGCGACTCCCGCCACCTACGTGCGCGAGCCCCTGAAGGTATTCGAGCTGGACTTCGAGGCCAACCTGCCGATCGTGAGGAGCTGCGTGAAGTACGGCAAGCGCGTGCTGTTCCCCTCCACGTCCGAGGTCTACGGCATGTGCGAGGACGAGGCGTTCGATCCCTACTCCTCGAACCTGGTGCTGGGCCCGATCGACAAGCAGCGCTGGATCTACTCCTGCTCCAAGCAGCTGATGGACCGCGTGATCTACGCCTACGGCTCCATGGGGCAGCTCGACTTCACGCTGTTCCGGCCGTTCAACTGGATCGGCGCGGGGCTGGACTCGATCCACACCGCGAAGGAAGGCAGCTCGCGGGTGATCACGCAGTTCCTCGGCCACATCGTGCGCGGCGAGCCGATCAAGCTGGTGGATGGCGGCGCGCAGAAGCGCGCCTTCACCTACATCGACGACGGCATCGCGGCCCTGATGAAGATCATCGAGAACCCGGGCGGCGTCGCCACGGGGCAGATCTACAATGTGGGCAACCCCGCCAACAACTTCTCGGTGCGCGAGCTCGCGCAAATGATGCTGGAGCTGGCGAAGGGTTATCCGGAGTACCGCGACAACGCGGCGAAGGTGGCGCTGGTGGAAGTCACCTCGGGCGACTACTACGGGCGCGGCTACCAGGACGTCCAGAACCGCGTCCCCGCCATCGAGAACACGAGGAAGGACCTCGGCTGGGCGCCGAAGGTGGACATGCCCACCGCGCTTCGCAACATCTTCGACGCCTATCGCGGGCAGCTCGACGACGCGCGCGCCCTGGCCGGTTGACGCGCCACCCAATGATTCGCAAGGAACCGTAAATGGAAGAAAAACCGCTGGTAGGCGTGGTGATGGGGTCGCAGAGCGACTGGGACGTGATGCAGCACGCGGTGCGCGTGCTGAAGGACTTCGGCGTCGCCTACGAGGCGAAGGTGGTCTCGGCGCACCGCACGCCCGACACGATGTTCGAGTATGCGGGCGAGGCGCGCGGGCGCGGCCTCGCGGTGATCATCGCCGGGGCCGGCGGCGCCGCCCACCTGCCCGGCATGGTGGCCTCCAAGACCACGCTGCCGGTGCTGGGCGTGCCGGTGCCCTCGCGCCACCTCGCGGGCCAGGACTCGCTCTACTCGATCGTGCAAATGCCCAAGGGCATCCCCGTGGCCACCTTCGCCATCGGGGAGGCCGGCGCCGCCAATGCGGCGCTCTTCGCCGTGAGCCTGCTGGCGGCCTCGAACCCGGAGCTGGTGGTGAAGCTCGCGGAGTACCGCGAGCGCCTGCGCGACCAGGTGGCCGCAATGCAGCTCCCCGACGTGCTGTGATCCTCCCCGGCGCCACGCTGGGCCTGCTGGGCGGCGGCCAGCTCGGCCGCATGTTCACCGTCGCGGCGCGCACGCTGGGCTATCGCGTGACGGTGCTCGATCCCGACCCCCACGCGCCGGCGGCGGAGTTCGCGACGCGCCACCTGGCGCGGCCCTACGGCGACCCGGAGAGCCTGGCGGAGCTGGCGTCCACCTGCAGCGCCGTCACCACCGAGTTCGAGAACGCTCCCGCCGAGGCGCTGGATGCGATCGCCGCGCGCGCCGTGGTGCGCCCCTCGGGCTCCTCGGTGGCGGTGGCCCAGGACCGGCGGCGCGAGAAGGGCTTCTTCGCCGAACGCGGCTTCCCGGTCGGCGCCTGGGCCGCGGTCGAATCCCCGGCCGATTTCCCCGCGGCGCTCGCCGCGGTGCGCCTGCCCGCGCTCCTCAAGACCGCCCGCCTGGGATACGACGGCAAGGGACAGGCGCGCATCGGCACGCCCGCGGAGCTGGGGCGCACCTTCGCCGAATGGAAGGCCGTGCCGTGCGTGCTGGAGGAATTGCTGCCCCTGGAGCTCGAGCTTTCGGTGGTCCTCGGCCGGAGCGACTCGGGGCAGGTGGCCGTGTTTCCGGTCGCCGAGAACCGGCACACGGGGGGCATCCTCGACGTGACCATCGCGCCCGCTCGCATCGCCCCGGCGCTCGCCCGCGAGGCGGTGGAGCTCGCCTCGCGCGTGGCCGCGGCCCTCGGCTACGTGGGCGTGCTGGCGGTGGAGCTCTTCGTGGTCGAGGGGCGCCTGCTGCTGAACGAGATCGCGCCCCGCCCCCACAACAGCGCCCACTACACCATCGACGCCTGCCGCACCTCGCAGTTCGAGCAGCAGGTGCGCGTGCTCTGCGGGCTGCCGCTGGGGGACCCGTCGATCCACACGCCGGCGGTGATGGTGAACCTGCTGGGCGACATATGGCGCGGCAGCGAGCCGAACTGGACGGCGGTGCTCGAGCATCCGGGCGCGCACCTGCACCTCTACGGCAAGCGCGAGCCGCGTCCCGGCCGGAAGATGGGGCACGTGACGGTGTGCGAGGAGGCGCCGGAACGCGCGCTCGAGGTGGCGCTTCGCATCCGGCGCGACCTGGGAATCGAATCCGCCTGAGCCCGAAGGCACGTCCAGGGCATACCATCTCCCGGAGACCGCCATGAACGCCATCCGCTCCATCTTCCTCCCCTGATGCGGGACTGGTTTCGCCGCCAGCCGCGCGAGGCGGCGAAGCCGATTCCCGACGCGCTGTGGCGCGAGGCCACCGGCGCCTGGCTTTTCATGCGCGGTGTCGCGCCGGAAGAAGCGGCGCGGCTCAAGGCGCTCTCCGAACGATTCCTCGCGACCAAGCACTTCTCCGGCACCCACGAGCTCGAGGTCTCCGACCGCATGATGGTGGAGATTGCCGCCCAGGCCTGCATCCTGGTGCTGGAGATCGGGATCGAGTGCTACGACGGCTGGTCGGAGGTGATCGTCTACCCGTGCCAGTTCGCGCCCGAGCGCGAGGAGGTGGACGAGGCCGGCGTGGTGCACCGTACCCAGGACCCGATGGCGGGCGAGGCGTGGCTGGGCGGGCCGGTGATCCTCTCGTACGAGGACGTGGCCGCCGCGGCCGACGAGGAGGTGCGCGTCGACGGCTTCAACGTGGTGATCCACGAGTTCGCCCACAAGCTCGACATGATGGGCGGGGAGCCCAACGGCTTCCCGCCGCTGCACCGCGGCATGGACGCGGCCCAGTGGAAGGCGGTGTTCGTCGCGGCGTTCGAACATTTCAGCGCCGCGGTGGATGCGGCCGATGCGCTCCCGGACCATCGTGTCGAGGATGCGATGGCGCAACTGCCGCTCGATCCCTACGCCGCGGAGAATGCTTCGGAGTTCTTCGCCGTCGCATCGGAAGCGTTCTTCGAGACACCGGAGCTGCTGGAGCCTGCTTATCCGCGCGTCTATGAACAACTGCGGCTTTTCTACCGTCAGGATCCCCTGGCGCGGCTGGAGCGGTGGGGGGCGGGGCAGTAGATGGGCGTTGGGCTTCGGGGCGTTGGGATTGGCGCGTTGGGCTCCTGGCTTTGCGCCCGGGCAGAGGCCGGGGCATAGCTTCAATGCGCTCCACAGAAAAACGGGCCCCGCAGGGCCCGTTCGTACCGACATCCCACGCTCAGTGCTGCGAGCCTTCGGGCTTGTCCATCCCACTGCCTTCGGTCTGCGAGGAATCGCCCTTCGCGCGGCTCTTGCCTTCGCGCTCGGCGGCTTCCATTTCCGTCTCCTCGGCAGCCGATTTGGGCGCCGCATCGCGGGCTTCCTTCTCGATGTCGTGGTTCTCGACATGCTCCTTCAGGCCTGCGTTGTACTTGCGGGAGGCCTCGTAGTTGCCCTCGCCGTACTGCTGGCCTTCGCCGGACTGTTGCTGCTGCTGGCCGGTGGCGGAGTCCTTCGAGCCCTGCTGCTTGCCTTCATCCTTTTTCGGGGTCATGGCGCGATCCTTTGCTAGTTTTTGCCAGTGACATTCACACCGTCAGCCTTCATTGGGGGGTTGGGCGCAAGGGTGGAGTGCGAGCCCGCGTTGCCTTCCAGCGGTCGCTCGGTGCTGCCGGCATCGGAGCTCACGTCGCTCCGCGCGGTCACGGGCGGGGTGGCCTGCGGCGTGTAGGGGGTTTTGTTCGGTTCGACGGGAACGGTGCCGATCACGACGGCCGAGGGGCTGGCCGCGGCGGGTTGGCGCACTTCGGTGCGGTCGCCTCGATCACAGGCGGCGGCGCCGGCGACCACGAACAGCAGCGCTACAACGCGCGCGCCGGTGGTTTTCCAGAGTTCATGGTTCATGCTAATCCTCCAATACCGCCGAAAAGCGGCTACCCAGACAGTATGGGGCGGAGGAAGCGTCGGGATTATCGGACGCAGGCGCGCCCGGATGTAGGACTGGAGCTATTCGTTCAGAGGAACAGAACGGCGGGGAACACCGCGATGGCGAGGACGATCAGGACCCACTCACAGTTCCAGCGCTTCAGGTGGCCGGTGTAGTGCAGGATGATCGCGGCGATCGCGAACACGTAGAAAGCGGCAAGCAACATCTTGTTTTTACCCCCCGGATCGGTCGCAGCAAGGATACAGGAAAGGCTTTCCCCGGCCTAGACCGCTTCCTCGCCGGTCTCCCCGGTGCGGATGCGAACAACCTGCCCCACATCGATCACGAAAATCTTGCCGTCGCCGATCTTGCCGGTGCGCGCGGCCTTCACGATCGCGTCCATCGCCTTCTCCACCAGCGCCTCGGGAACCACCACCTCCACCTTCACCTTGGGAAGGAAATCCACCACGTACTCGGCGCCGCGGTAGAGCTCGGTGTGGCCCTTCTGGCGGCCGAAGCCTTTCACCTCCGTCACCGTGAGGCCGGTGACCCCGATCTCGGACAGGGCCTCGCGGACCTCGTCGAGCTTGAAGGGCTTGAGAATCGCTTCGATCTTCTTCATTGGGGGCTTCAGGACTTCGGGCGGAACCCGGATGTTATCGGATAGCGCCAGTCCTTGCCAAAGGCGCGCGGCGTTATTCGCACCCCCGGGGGTGCCTGGCGGCGCTTGTACTCGTTCACGCGGATCAGGCGCACGACCTTGCGCACCGCCTCGATGTCGTAGCCCATCCCGGCGATCTGCTCCGGAGCCATGTCGCGCTCCATGAAGCGCTCGACCACGGCGTCGAGGACTTCGTAGGGGGGCAGGGTGTCCTGGTCCACCTGGCCGGGGGCGAGTTCCGCCGAGGGTGCGCGCTCGATCACGCGCTGGGGGATCACGCGGTCCTGGGAATTACGCCAGTTGGCGAGGCGGTAGACCAGGGTCTTCAGGATGTCCTTCAACACCGCGAATCCCCCCGCCATGTCGCCGTAGAGGGTGGCGTAGCCGGTGGCCATCTCGCTCTTGTTCCCGGTGGTGACGACCATGGCGCCGGTCTTGTTCGACAGCGCCATGAGCAGCGTGCCCCGCACGCGCGACTGCAGGTTCTCCTCGGTGGTGTCCTCGGGCTTGCCGGCGAATTCCGACGCCAGCTGGGCACGCAGCGCCTCGAACACCGGGCCGATCGCGATCTCGGAGAGCTTCACGCCGTGCGCGCGGGCCATCTCGCGCGCGTCCTCCACGCTCATGGCCGCGGTGTACGCGGAGGGCATCATCACCGCATGCACCCGGTCGGCGCCGAGGGCGTCGACGCAGATCGCCAGCACCAGGGCCGAGTCGATGCCGCCCGAGAGCCCGAGCAGGACGCCGGGGAATCGGTTCTTGTCGACGTAGTCGCGCACGCCGGTCACCAGCGCCCGGTAGAGCGTCTCCTCCTCGGTGAGCGGTGGCGCCACCGGCCCCTTCACCGCGCTCCCCTCGAATTCGACCACGTCCACCGCCTCGCGGAAGGTAGGCCCCTGGTAGCCCAGCATGCCCTCGGCGTCGAGCGCGAACGAGGCGCCATCGAATACCAGCTCGTCCTGCCCGCCCACGCCGTGCACGTAGAGGACCGGCAGCTTCACTTCCTTCACCCGCGCGCCCATGCGCTGGTAGCGCTCCGCCTGCTGCGCGCGGTGAAAGGGAGAAGCGTTGATCGACACCAGGAGTTCGGCGCCCGCCGCCTTCGCCTGGGCCGCGGGCTCGGGAAACCACAGGTCCTCGCAGATGGTGAAGGCGATCTTGCGCCCCTCGATCGCCACCACGCACGCCCGGTTGCCGGGCTCGAAGTAGCGCTTCTCGTCGAACACCGAGTAGTTGGGAAGCTTCTGCTTAAAGTAGAACGCCTCGATGCGGCCGTTGCGGATCACGGCG
>JBBQBW010000062.1:0-9218 GCA_038318025.1 Burkholderiales bacterium
CCGCCGCCCGCGCCCACGCTGGCGCACGGCGCTGGTCTCGCACCAGAACCTGCGCTGGTTCCGCACCACGCTGCTCGGGCGCATCCCGGGGTGGACCCCGGACATCACCGCCGTGGGCCCGTACCTGCCGGTAGCTCTCGAGACCCTCGAGCGGGTCGAGGTGATGGCCCTCGACCTGCAAGCCCACGCCACCGGCACCACCGGGCACGTACGACTGCGCGCGCACCTCGATGCCTTCGGCGGCACGGTCGAATCGGCACGGCTTCGGGTGGGCAACGAATATTTCGAGGCGCGTATCGAGGGCGGCGGCTCCCTCGCCGCCGATGCCGTGGTCCCCGATGCGCCTCTCTGGGCTCCCCACACCCACGGCACGCCGACGCGGGTGCCGTGCGAGCTCGAGGTCGACGTCGATGGCAAGGTCACGGCCATTCCCCTAGGTCCCGTCGGCTTCCGCGAGATCGTGCTCGACGACACCGATGGCGGCGTGCGCTTCCGCGTGAACGGGGTGCCGGTGTTCTGCCGCGGCGCGGTGTGGACCACCATGGACATCCTCGCGCTGCGCGCGGAGCCCGCGGCGCTGCGCCGCACGCTCACCCTCGCCCGCGACGCGGGCCTCAACATGCTGCGCGTGGGCGGCACCATGGCCTACGAGAGCGACGACTTCTACGCGCTCTGCGACGAGCTCGGCATCCTGGTGTGGCAGGACCTGATGTTCGCCAACATGGACTACCCGTGGGAGGACGCGGGGTTCCGCGCCGAGGCCGAGGCCGAAGTGCACTACCAGCTCTCGCGGCTGCAGCGCCACCCCTCGATCGCGGCCTATTGCGGCGGCAGCGAGATCGCGCAGCAGGCGGCGATGCTGGGCCTGCCCGAGGACCAGTGGACCCATGCCTTCTTCACCGAGACCCTGCCGCGCTTCGTGGCCGAGCTTCATCGCGACGTGGCGTTTTTTCCCTCGACGCCGTGGGGCGGCGCGCTGCCGTTCCACGTGTCCACCGGCGTTTCCCATTACTACGGTGTGGGTGCCTATCGCCGCCCCGTCTCCGACGTGCGCACGGCGCGCGTGCGCTTCAGCGCCGAATGCCTCGGCTTCGCCAACGTGCCCGAGCCCGCGACCATCGCGCTGGCGATGGACGGGGCCACGACGCCGCCGCCGCACCATCCGAAATGGAAGGCCCGCGTGCCCCGCGACAACGGTGCCGGCTGGGACTTCGAGGACATCCGCGACCACTACCTGCGCGAGCTCTATCGCGTGGACCCCGTGGCGTTGCGCAGCGAGGACCTCGAGCGCTACTACGCGTTGTCGCGCGCCGTCTCGGGCGAGGTGATGCGCCGCGTGTTCGCCGAATGGCGCGCCCCCGTCAACGGGTGCGGCGGAGCGCTGGTGTGGTTCTTCCGCGACCTCTGGCCCGGCGCCGGCTGGGGCATCGTCGACAGCACCGGCACGCCCAAGGCCGCCTGGTGGCACCTGCGCCGCGCCTGGGCGCCGCAGACGCTGCACTTGACCGACGAGGGCCTCGACGGCCTCGGCCTGCAAGTCGTGAACGATGCCGCCGGGACGCTCGATGCGCGCATCGAGATCGTGATGCTGCGCGAGGGCCGCGTCGCCACCGGATCCACCACCGCGCCGGTGCGACTCGCGCCCCACTCCACCGTCTCGGTAAGCGTGGACCAGCTGGTCGGCCACTTCACCGACTCCACGCATGCCTATCGATTCGGGCCCGCCAAGCACGATGTCGTCGCGGCGCGCCTGGTGCGCGCCGACACGGGTGCGGTGCTGGGCGAGGACTGCTACTTCCCCCTCGGCTACGGGCTCGCTTCGCAGCCGGCCGCGGCCATCGAGACCCGGGTCGAGGCCTTGCCCGACGGGCGCGTCACGGTGACCCTCTCCACCGACGCCTTCCTGCAGTCGCTGGCCGTCACCGCGCCGGGGTATACGCCCGACGACAACTACTTCCACGTGGTGCCCGGGCGGGACAAGCGCGTGGTGTTCACGCGCGAGGCTGCTGGCACTACGCCGTTCCGCGCCGATTTCGACGCGCTGAACCGCAGCGGGACGATCGCGGTCCGGGGTGCGTCGGCGGCGGTGCCTGTATCAGCCCCGGCGAATGCCGAGCACCACGGCTGGGACGGACGCACGGAGCGTCGGAAGTCCTGAGCCCGGTTTTCTTGCGCCCGGACCCGGACGCTACCTATGCGGCTGCCGAATCAGCGACTCGGCCGGAATTCCAAGCCCCCGGTGCAGCTTCCACGCCATGGCCATCGTAAGCGGTCGCTTGTGGCTGAGAATCTCGTAGACGCGATTGGGCCAGCCGATGTAGGGCACGAGGTCCTTCACGGAAAGGCCGCGGTGCTCCATGACGAACTTGATGGCGGCCACCGGATCGGGCAAGTCCAGGGGGAAATGCCGTGCCTCGTAGGCCTCGACCAGGGTGACGAAAACATCGAGTCGATCACCTTCAGGCGAATCGCGCTTCGCGCCCATCAGGCGTTCGATCGCCTTGAGGGTGGCTTCATAGTCCCTCTTTGTCTTTATCGGCTTCACGTCCATTGATGTCCTCACACAGTCTGCGCGTTGATCTTGTCGTACTGGGAATGCGTGCCAATGAATCGTACATATACCACCCGGTACGGGTAGTTGATCCAGACGACGATTCGATACTTGTTTCCTGCCACGTTGAAGACTGCGCGACCGTCCTTCAGTAACGGCGGTGGCTGCTCTGCGCTGGTGACTAGCGGCCGGCTCGATCAAGGACCGCGGCCCCTGCCCGGGCGCAAAACGAAGACCCACCCCGAATTGCCTCACAATCCCGCAATGCCCTCCCGCATCGCAGCCGTGGTGCTGGCCCTCCTCCTCGCCGCCTGCGCCGCGCCCGAGCGCGCCCCGACTACCAGGCCGATGTCCGCCGCCGAAGGCCGCGCCCTCGTCGCCCGCTACATCCCGGCCCGGATCAGCGACCGCGACGGCTGGGCCGCGGACATCTACGGGCCCTTCGCCAGCCTGCGCATCGAGCCCACGCCGGCCAACATCTGCGCCGCCATCGCGGTGCTCGAGCAGGAGTCGGGCTACCAGGCCGATCCCGCGGTGCCCAACCTCTCAAAGGCCGCGCGGCGGGAGATCGACACGCTGCGCGAGCGGGCCGGAATTCCGAAGCTCGCCGTCACCGCCGCCCTCGCCCTGCCTTCCACCGACGGGCGCAGCTACGACCAGCGCATCGAGGACGTGCGCACCGAGCGCGAGCTCTCGGAGCTCTTCGAGGAGATCATCGGGCGGGTTCCCCTGGGCACGCGGCTGCTGTCGGAGCGCAACCCGGTGCGCACCGGCGGGCCGATGCAGGTGGGCATCGCCTACGCGCGCACGCGGGCGGAAGCGTATCCCTACCCCGTAGGCACCATCCGCCACGAAGTGTTCACGCGCCGCGGCGGCCTCTTCTTCGGCATCGCGCACCTGCTCGACTACACGGCGCCCTACGACGACCTCATCTATCGCTACGCCGATTTCAACGCCGGGCATTACGCGAGCCGCAACGCGGCCTTCCAGCGGGCGCTCACCGGGCTTTCGGGCACGAAGCTGGACCTGGACGGCGACCTGCTGCGCTACGAGGACGGCGCGCCGTCCAAGGCGCCGAGCGCTACCGAGCTGGCGGCGCGCTCCATCGGGCCGCGCCTGCGCCTCGAGGACGGCGACATCCGCCGCGACCTGGAGCGCGCCCGCGAGGCGCGCTTCGGCGAGACCCGCCTCTACCAGCGCCTCTTCGAGCTGGCCGACCGGTCCGGGAAGCCCGCGCCGCGGGCGGTGCTGCCGGGCATCGAGCTCAAGAGCTCGAAATTCACGCGGAGGCTGACGACGGAATGGTTCGCACGGCGCGTCGCGGAACGGCATCGGGCTTGCCTCGCCCGAGGTGGGACACCAGCCGCTCGATGAGGGCGCGGCGCGGCACGCGCTGCGAGAACGTGTGGTCGGCGGCGGGAATTCGGGTCACCGAGACGTCGCCCTGCTCCTGGTAGCGGCGGGCGGTGCGCGGGGCCCCCCGCAGCAGCATCCGCTCCCCCGGGTCGCCTTCGGCGATGAAGAGCGCAACCGGCCGGCCCATGCGGCGCAGATCGCGCAGCTCACGGGCCAGGGGGGGCGCCCAGGCGGGCAACAGCGCCTCGCACAGCCAGTCCCACTTCGCGCGCGCCCACTTGACGGGGACCGCCGCGGCCACGGAAATGAGCCGACGGAAGTTCACGTCGCCGCGCAGCAGCTTGAGCCAACGCTTCGGGTCGCGCGCCGACTGGCGATACGCCATCTCGTCGTAGATGCGCGAGGTGGTCTCGAGGCTCATCCCCTCCTGCCAGCGGAAGGTGAGCGGGTTGATGAGGACCAGCTGCTCGATCTCCTCGTCCTCGATCTCGAGCCCCGCATGGAACGCGGTGTGGGCGCCGGAGCACAGGCCCAGCGCCACGAACCGATCGTAGCCGTGGGTCTCGCGCAGGTAGCGCAATGCCGCACGCGCGTCGCGGGTGGCGGTCAGCGGGTACGGATGGTTCTCCCGCCCTTCGCCCCGCAGCACGCTGTCTCCCAGCCCTTCGAGGTCGAAGCGCAGGCACGGATAACCTTCGGTCGCGAGGCGTCGCGCCATCTCCACGTAGATGCGGTTCGGCCCCACGTGGTGCACGGCGCCGGCATTGAACATCACCACTGCGGGCTTGCCCGACGCGGCGCCCTCAGGCGGATGGAACACGCCGAAGAGGCCGCCGAACATCACGCCCACGGCGTCGGCGGCATCGGGAACGGGCGAATGCGCCGCGTCGCCCGGTCGAGCGGCACCGGCCGCGGCAGGCATCTCCTCCTTGACGGCGCCGACGAGGGTCTGCAGCGCGGCCTTCGGGACCACGGTGAACTGGTGCTCGGCCATCATCCCGGCCCAGCCCGCGACGGCGTGGAGCGCCACCTCGGTGCCAGCGGCGCGCCAAGCCTCGGGGATGGAGGCATCGATGGGGGCATCGTCCCGGGCGAGCCAGACGATGCGGCGCGCCTTCGGCACCACCTGGCGCAGCTCGATCTTCGTCACGTCGGCGAGCGTTTCGGCCGACGTGACGAAGCCGCCGCTCTCCACCGCCCCGGGGACGTCGCATTGGCTGCGCTCGGCGGCCGCGGCCATCGCCTGCAGCTCGCGCGCGTAGGCGCGGCCCTTGGCGACCGGGTTCCACAGCACCAGCGTATCGACGGGCAGCTCGGCGGCCACCTGGGCCGCCAGCGTGGCGCCGAGGCGCACGCCGCAGAGGACTACCGGGACCGAATCGTCCCCGTCGCGAGCCGCGTCGATCGCAGCGCGGATGTTCTCGCGCCACGCATCGAGACGCCCCGGGTCGAGGTCGTCGCCCGGCGAATCGCCGATGCCGTGGTAGTCGAAGCGGATGGCGGGGATGCCGGCCGCGGCGAAGCCGTCGGCCAGGTGGCGCAGCGTGCGATGGGCGCGCGTGTACTCGGAGCCTACCGGCCCGCAGATGACGGCCACGGCCCCCGTGGCACTCGCCGTGGCGTCACGGTGGCGCCAGCCAACGAAGGGATGCGCGCCATCGAAGGAGAGGTAGCGTCGCTCCATTCAATTGTCAGGCCGCGTTCTCCGCGGTCTCGCCGGCGTGGGCCCGGCCGCGCGACGGCCCCAGGCGCGACACATACCAGTCGATGGCCCGCTCGAGCCCCTCGCTCACGGGGTAGGCCGGTTGGTAGCCGAGGAGGCGCTCGATCTTGGAGATGTCGGCGCGGGAGTAGCGCACGTCGCCGGCGCGGAAATCCCGGAACACGGGCTCTGCCACCTGGAAGCCCGGGATGTGGCGCGCGAGCGAGTCGGCCAGCGCGCGGAAGAGCTGGTTCAGCGTGGTCGAGTCGCCGACCGCCACGTTGTACACCTGCCCCGCCGCCTCGGGGTTGGCGACCGTGCCGGAGAGCAGGTTCGCCTGCACCACGTTGTCGATGTAGCAGAAGTCGCGCGCGGTCTCGCCGTCGCCGTTGATGTACACCGGCTCGGCGCGCAGCATCGCCGCCACCCATTTCGGGATCACCGCGGCGTAGGCGCCCTCGGGATCCTGGCGCGGGCCGAACACGTTGAAGTAGCGCAGCCCCACGGTCTCCAGGCCGTAGCAGCGGCCGAAGACGTCGGCGTAGAGCTCGTTCATGTACTTGCCCGCGCCGTAGGGCGAGAGCGGCCGGCCGATCTGCTCTTCCACCTTCGGCAGGCCCGGCCAGTCGCCATAGGCGGCGGAGGAAGCGGCGTAGACGAAGCGCTTCACCTTCGCGTCGCGCGCGGCCACCAGCATGTTGAGGAAACCGGTCACGTTGCTGTCGTGGGAGAGGATCGGGTCGTCGATGGAGCGCGGCACGCTGCCCAGCGCCGCCTCGTGGAGCACCACGTCCACGCCGTCGCAGGCTTCGCGGCAGGTATCGAGCGAGCGGATATCGCCCTCGATGAACCGGAAGCGCTTGTAGGCCTCGGCGCCGACCGCGTCGCGCACCTGGTCCAGGTTGCGCTGGAAGCCGGTGGCGAAGTTGTCCAGGCCCACCACGCGCTGATCGAGCCGCAACAGCGCCTCGAGGAGGTTCGAGCCGATGAAGCCGGCCACGCCCGTAATGAGCCAGGCGCGTTGCGTCGCGGCGATCGAGTCATGCAGGGATTTCATGTGAAGCTCCGTTTTCTTGGTTTCAGGCACGGGCCGCGGTGAGCGTGCCCAGGAATGCGGTGAGGTGGCGCCACTGCCCGGTAAGGAACAACGCCACAGGATACGTCGCGGCGAGCACCAGGGCGCCGACCACCAGGCGCTCGAAGACGCCCCACGGGCTCCAGTGCAGGGCGACACCGGCCACGGCCGCCGCGAGCATCGCCGCCGCCAGCATGCCGAGGAGGCTCGACCAGTCCTGCAGCTTCGCCACCCGCGTCGAGGTGAGGCTCGCGATCCGCCTGAGCGAGATGATGCGCTCGACGTAGACCGCCGTCACCGTCCCCAGGGCCGCCCCCACCAGGCCGAACTCCTTCGCGCCGAACCAGCTGAGCGGCACCGCGAACAGCAGCACCACCAGGTTCACCCGCGCGGCGAAGGGCCCCTGCTGCAGCACGAACAGGATGCTCACCAGTTCCACGACGAAGGCGACGAGCCCCACGATGTAGAGGCGCAGCACCGGCACGCCCTCGAGGTAGGTGCGGGTGTAGACCAGCGTCACCACCGCGTCGGCGAAAACGAAGGCGAAGGCGAGCAGCGGAAACACCAGCAGCGCCACCATGCAGTTCGCGCGGCTGTTCAAGGCGAGCATCTGCGCCACGTCCCCCGAGGACTGCAGCCGGCTCATCGCCGGCAGGAACACGTGGTTCACCGACTGGCGGAAGATCTGCACGATCGGCGCCATCACGGTCGCCACCGAGAACGAGGCGAACTGGGTCACGGTGAAGAGGGCCGCCGCGATCCACTGGTCCGACTGCATGCGCAGCCCGTGGAGCGCCCCGGAAGCGGCGAACGGCAGCGCCTGCTTCATCTGCGCGCCGAGCGCCTCGCGGCTGCCCGCCGGGCCGGCCAGCCCGTGGTGGCGGGTGACATAGGTGAGGAGGATGCCGGCCTTGAGCAGCGTAAAGGCGAGCAGCGTGAGCAGCACCGCGTGCAGCTCGCCGGTCACGAGTGCGGCCGCCGAGAGCCCGATGGCGCGCGCGGCAGACAGGCCCACCACGACCTTCGCTTGCCAGCTGACCCGTTCCTCGGCGGTGGGCAGCACGTCGAGGAGCGAGGCGAACACCCACAGCATCACGAAGGCCGGGATCACCGGCCCCTGCCCCTCCAGCAGCGCGTGCAGCGCGCCGGGCAGGAGCGGATTCCACGACGACACCGCCATCGCCGAGACCACCCCGGCGAACGCGAGGAACAGCATCGTCTGGTTGATGTAGAGGCGCTGGGTGGGGCGGTCGACCCGCGGCAGGAAATAGTAGAGGCTCGGCCCCATGTTCATCGGCGCCAGCACCATCAGCGTCGCCACGGCGAGCCACAGCAGCCGGTACTCGCCGAACTCGTGGGCGTCGAGGGTGCGGGTGAGCACCATCGGCAGCAGGAACTGCAGCGCGAAATCGATGGCATTGGCGGTGCCCAGGGAAAGGGCGCGGCGCTCGAGGGAGGCGGAGACGGCGCTCACCGCGGGTTCGGCGCGAGCGCGCACAGCTCGCGCTCGTAGAGCTTGATGACGGCCTCGGGCGAATGGGCCTCGCGGAAGTGCTCGGACACGCGGCGCGAAGCCTCGCGCCAGTGCGCGTCGTCGTCCATCAGGCGCGCGAGGCAGCGCTCCGCGCCGTCGACGTCGCCCACCACGTCGTAGGCCCGCTCGCCGCGGTGGCGGGACCCGGTATCGACGAAAGCGACCGAGGGCACGCCGCGCGCCCAGCCCTGCAGGAAGGTGTTGGGAAAGCCCTCGTACTCCGAGGTGTTGACCAGCACCCGGGCGCCGGCGAACTGGCGATCGGCCTCGGCGAACGGCATGAAGCCGCGGTACTCGACGTTGGGCAACGCCGCGCAGGACGCCTGGATCGACCGCACGTACTCCTGGCTCTTCGCCGCCGGGTCCGCGCCGCCAATCATCACGAACCGGTGCTGCGGCATGCGCCGCGCCAGCTCGAGGAAGATCTCGGGGCGCTTCTGCGCCTTCACGCTCGCCACCCACAGCACGTAGCCGCCGGGGTCGGCGCGCTGGCCATCGGCCGGGCTCGCGAAGCAGTTGGGGATCAGCACGCCGTCGCGGCCGTAGTGCTCCCGCACGCACCGCCGCTGGGTCTCGTTCTGGACGAACACCCGGTCGACGTTGCGCACGCCGTATTCGAAGAGCCAGCGGTCGCGCGCCCGATTGATCTCCTGCTTGCCGGGCATGAAGTCGACGTCGGAAGCGCCGGAGTAGATCGAGCGCTTGCCGTTGCCCTTGCAGAACGCCGTCATGAGCCCGGTGAGGCCATCGGAGGTGCGCTGGTAATAAATGTCCGCGTCCACTTCCTTCAGCACCGACCAGAGCTTGGTAAGGCGGGGGTAGACGAAGCGCACCACCGGGATGCCGTCGCTGGAGCGGTAGATCTTGCGCATCGTGACGCCCTTCACCACGGTGCCGTCCTCCTGGCCGTAGTCGAGGGTCACCATGGTGACGCGGAAGCCGCGCGCGGCGAGCGCCGGGGCGATGAGGCTCTGCTGCACCTCGGCGCCGCCCACCACGG